>JBBTGF010000067.1:0-1907 GCA_038041525.1 Elusimicrobiota bacterium
CACGATCAAAGCGATATGCAGCAGGCGGGGCGCTGAAGTGATGAAATTGCCCTTGATGAGGTTTTCCAAGGCATACATATGGATGACCACGCCGGGGGTCGACGGACTGTAGGGCGTCGGATAATGGTCGTAGTAGCCTGTGGCGACTGACGCGATGAAGATCAAGGAGCCTTTGAGTCTGGCTTTAAGCTCCGCGCTCAAGCGATGTTCGAGGATATCGGTGATCGAGACTTGCGTGTAGGGTTCGTTCTCGATGACTTTGCCGCCTTGCGTGTATTGGCGGACCACGCCGGGAAAATTTATCGTGATCTCTTCGGGGAAACCTTTCTTGATATAGGCCGTCTCATCGTAGCCGTTTAATTTGGCGAAGATCTGCGAGCCCAGCGAGAGCGCGACCTCGCCTTCAGCCGTCTGCTTGGCTAAGAACGCGCGGCGTACCGCTCCGTCGGGGTCGGTCATGGAGAACACGTCGTTGCCGGAGATCTTCTGGTTGTCGACGAAGCCGAGTCTGCCTTTGAGTTCCAGTAACCCGGTGAAAGGCTTTTCGATGGTGATGCGCGGCAGGGCCAGGGTCCCGCCCGAGGTGTTCTCCACCGCTTCAAAAAAGCTGTGGATGATCTTGTCGTTATGGCGCTTGGTGGCCGCTACTAACGCCTGGTCTTCTTCGGGGTTGCGTTTATCAGGTTCCGTGAAGAGCACGTCGAGGGCTATGGCGTTGGGGGAGTATTTGAAGAGCTCGTCTAAAAGGCGCGCATAGACGCTCCTTGGCCAGGGTACTTTGCCGATCTCGCGGATGGACTTGTCGTCGATGGCGGCTAAGATGAGCCGGTCATCGATCGGGCGCACGCCCCAGATCTCGAGCCTGGCGTTGAAGAGGAAATCAAGGTACGAGTTCTCGATGCCCGTCAGGAACCGTCCGCCGTAGAGCACGACGGTGACAAGTACGATGGGAGCCGCGATATACCAATGCGCGGAACGTTTCTTTGTCTTTTTCATAAGGGAGACAAAAAGCCTCTGTTTTCAAGTCTATCCTGACGCGCGGCCAGGCGCAAGGGTTATTTTGGCGGGTGGGAACCCGGGGTTATACGGAAGCGGTGGCTTTGACCGAGCCTGCGATGCGCGAGCCGATCGCGTTCAATTCATCGATCATGACTACGCCTTGGGAAGCCAAGAACGCGCTTTTAGCCTGCGCGGAGTCATCCGCGCCTTCCATGATGGCTCCGGCATGCCCCATGCGTTTGCCTTTAGGCGCGGTCTTGCCGGCGATGAAAGAGAACAGGGGCTTGTTTCTCTTGAGCGTCGTGTTCCAATATGTGGCGGTCTCTTGTTCCGCGCGCCCGCCGATCTCGCCGATCATGAGGATGGCGTTAGTCTCGGGGTCGTCGTCAAAGAGCTGTAGGATCTTGATGAAGTCGGTACCGATGACGGGGTCGCCGCCGATGCCCACGACCGTCGAGGTGCCGAGGCCGGCCTGGTTCAACTGATTGGCGGCTTCGTAGGTCAACGTCCCGGAACGCGATACTACTCCGATAGAACCTTTTTTACCGAGGATGCCGGGGATGATGCCCATCTTGGCCTTGCCCGCTACAAGCAGCCCCGGACAGTTGGGGCCGATCAAGGTGGTCTTGGAATCGGCGAGGCGCTGCTTGACTTTGAGCATGTCATGCACCGGGATGCCCTCGGTGATGACGACGACGAGTTTGAGGCCCGCTTCGATCGCTTCAAAGATCGCGTCTTTAGCCGCGAACGCGGGAACGAAGATGAGGCTGGCATCGACTTTATGTTTGCGGCAAGTTTCGGCCACGGTTTCATAGACGGGGACGCCTAGATGGGTCTGACCGCCTTTGTCCGGGCTGACGCCCGCCACGACGCGGGTGCCGTATTTCTGGCAGAGTTCCGTGTGGAAC
>JBBTGF010000068.1:0-4415 GCA_038041525.1 Elusimicrobiota bacterium
CCTCTTGCCGTCGATCTTGGGTTCCTTGTCGACCTTGGCGATATCGATGAGCCTGGCTTTGATGCTGGCAAGCAAGCGCGTGCCAAAATCCTGATGCGCCATTTCGCGGCCGCGGAAGAATACCGTCACCATCACCTTGTCATGCTCTTTTAAGAATGTTTCGATATGTTTTATCTTGGTCTCAAGGTCATGCTGCGCCACGGTCGGGGTCATGCGGACCTCTTTCAAACCGCCGGCTTTCTGCTTCTTATGCTGTTCCTTCCATTTACGGACTTGCTCATATTTGAATTTCGCGAACTCGATGATCTTGCAGACCGGGGGATTCGCCATCGGCGCGATCTCCACTAAGTCAAGATTGTCCGCTTCGGCCATGCGCAGGGCTTCGTACAATGGTTTAATGCCGACCTGTACGCCCATGGAATCTATCAGCCTGACTTGGTTAGCGCGGATGTCCCTGTTTATGCGCCAACGCTGCTGCATGCGGTTTCTTTGTTGAAAAATTGCCATCCCTGTTGTGATTTAAATAGTTAAGACCTGATTATTCTACCTTAAATCAGGCCGTAGCTGTCAGTTAGAACAGGAATCCCAGTCTTAGGCTGCCTGCCGCGTTGGCGGGCACCGTGACCTCTTTGCCCTTGTCGTCGGTGTATTTCGTGGTGTCGGCGCTGACCGCGACTCCAAGGTCGAGCACGAAGTGGATGATGTTGAATCCGGCTCCTGCCGTATAGGTGTATTTAGACGACGCTTCGGCCATGTTCTTCATCAGGCCCGCGCGCAGCGGGATGTTGAGCCAGCGCCGGTTAAAGACATTGATCTCGGTACCTAGACCGAACATGCGTGATTTGAAGCCTGGTACGGGCGTGCTATTCTCAGTCAAGTCCATGTCCATGCTGACGGTCCAGAAGCCGAAGGGTTTGATGGCGGTGCCTAAGCGCGCCTGCGCGTCGAGCGCGTAATCCGATTTTTCACCGTTGGTGATGGCGGTATCTGGCATGTCGAACTTGGGCCGGTTGATGTTACGGATCATCAATCCCGCGCGCGGCTTGAACGGCAAGATGGGTACGATCTTGTTTAATTCGCAGAGCGCGCCCACGTCGATGCCAAGCTGGGAGGTCGTCTTTGAATATTTGTCGAAATTCTTGAAGATGTTGTCGCCGCTGGCTTTTTCCGTCATGATGCCGTATCTGTCGTAGCCTACTGTACCCCTGATCATCTTGAGATTGGCGCCGAGATAGAGCCCGGGTAGCAAGAATCCTCTCCCGTAGCCCAAAGCGGCTTCCGTGAAAGAACCGCCGCGTAAAGTCAGATTGCTGGTGTTGTTGGTGTAGGGGTTCCCTGACGCCGCCGCGATGATGATGGGTGCCGCCGCCCCCGCGTTGTCCGCGATCTTCTGTGCGGCTTGTGTGATCTGGTCTGCTGTCAAGCCGGAATCTTCGGCTTGGTCGACCAGGGCGTCGGCTAAAGTGCTGGCGTTGGTGATGGCGCCGTTCTGGGTTGCTAAGCATCCCGCAGCTCCGCAGATGAGGCTTTCTAGGTTCGCATATCCGATCGTCGTTAACGCGGTCTCGATTTGATCGGAGGCAGCCTGATTGGCCGCAGTGATTGTCGTGTCAACCGTGCCCGCACCGAGGACTCCTTGGTTCATGTTAGCGCCTGCAATACCGGTAGCGGCGCCTAGACCGATATTGACCGTGTCAATGACGGGCGTTGCGCCGACGGAAGTAAAATTATTGACCGAGAATGCGAATTTGCTGACTTTGATCGCGGCGCCACCGTTGACGTCGATCAAGCCGCCTTTGCCGGGAGAGTTAAGGCCGCCCAAGGCGGCAACGCCTTGGGTCAAGGCAGCCATCTGTGCTGTATCGATGCTGGTGCCGTTGGTCTGTGATGTCTTAAGCTTGGAATAGTCAGAGGCGACGTTGCTTAATTTATACGCGTCTTTGAGCAGGCCGCCAGTGAATTCTGCGCGTACCGCGACCGGGATGCTCAAGCCCGAGATGTTCTTTTCTTGGCCCAAGCCGGCAGGGTTCCAATATTGCCCGTTAGGGCCCTGGGCGATGGCCACGAAGGCGCCACCCATGCCTAAGGCTTGTGTGCCTAAAATCTGCCATTGTTCCGCTGATGCGTCAATCGAGAAGAGCAGAATGGCGATGGCCAGTAGTCTTGAATGCTTCATGGACCCTCCCGTTACTTGCTTACGCGTTATTTAAAGAACGCCTTTGTAAGTATAACGGGAGGTCGGTGGTTTTGACAAGGCCGAGTTGTTCACCGCCGTGAGTGCGTAGATTGATGGTCGAATCTGTCATTTCTTTCTTGCCGATGACGCCGATGAGCGGGACTTTTTCCAGAGTCGCCTTGCGGATCTTGGCTCCGATGGATTCGGAGCTTATGTCTGCTTCCACGCGCCAGCCTTCGCTGACGAGGTCTTTGGCGGTCTGTTGTGCCGATGCCGCCGCGTCTTCACCGATAGCGAGTACTTTAAGTTGCACGGGCGCTAGCCACAGCGGGAACGCCCCGGCGTAGTGTTCTATCAGCACACCGAAGAAGCGTTCGAGCGAACCCAGGAGCGCGCGATGGATGATGACTACCTGATGGTCTTGGCCGTCACTGGCCCGGTAGGTGACGTCGAAGCGTTTGGGAAGGTTGAAATCAAGCTGCACTGTGCCCAGTTGCCAGAGGCGGCCGATCGAGTCTTTGATCTTGATGTCGATCTTGGGGCCGTAGAACGCCCCCCCGCCTTCATCTATATCATAGGCTAGGCTTTGGCTATCCAAACTCTGTTTGAGTGCGGCGGTGGCTTTTTCCCATATCTCATCGGAACCAACGTACTTTTCCGGCCGGGTGGAGAGCATGATCTTTAAATCATTGAATCCGAAACGGCCGAGGAAAGAGCGCGCCAGCGACAACACGTTCTTTAATTCTTCTTCCATCTGTTCCGGAGCCACGAAGATGTGGGAGTCGTCTATGGTGAATCCGCGTACCCGCAAGAGACCATGCAGGACTCCTGATTTTTCAAAACGATAGACGGTACCAAACTCGGCCAAGCGCAAGGGTAATTCCCTGTATGAATGCAGGTTAGATTTGTAGATCATGATATGGCCCGGGCAGTTCATGGGTTTGACGCGGAACGGTCGACCTTCGACGTCTAGGGAGCCGTACATCAGTTCGGAATAGGCCTCCAGGTGCCCGCTAATCTTATAGATCTCTTCGCTGGCAATGTGCGGCGTGTAGGCCAATGAATACCCGTTCTTAAGGTGCTCTTTCTTCCACAGGTCTTCGATGATGCTGCGCATCAAAGCCCCTTTGGGGTGCCAATGGATGAGCCCCCCGCCGATCTCTTCATGGACGCTGAAGAGGTCGAGTTGTGCCCCGAGTTTCCTGTGATCGCGCTTTTTGGCTTCTTCCAAAGTCTTTAGATGGTCGTCGAGTTCTTTTTTGCTGAACCAGGCGGTGCCGTAGATGCGCTGGAGCATGGGATTCTTTTCGTCTCCCCTCCAGTAAGCGCCGCTGGAATGTAATAGTTTGAAATGTTCGATCTCGCGGGTGTTGTCGACGTGGCCGCCGCGGCAGAGGTCTACGAACGTGCTGTGTTTATAGAGGGTCGTGGGTTCGCCTTCGGGGATGCCGTGAAGGATCTCGATCTTATATTTCTCGCCGCGTCCGCCGAAGAATTCCTCGATCTCCTGGCGTGATTTGCGTTCTCCGGAGAATTCGTGCGCCCCGGCTACGATCTTGCGCATGCGCTCTTCGATCTTGGGCAGGTCCTCGGGCTTGAAAGCGTGGGGTGAGTCGAAGTCATAATAGAAGCCGTTCTCGATGGAAGGCCCGATAGCGAGTTTGGTTCCCGGGAACAGTTCTTGCACGGCTTGCGCTAAGACGTGAGCGCACGAGTGCCTTAATTGCTCGAGCGTGTAGGATTTTTTGGCCGGAGCATTCGACATATATGATTTAAGTTTATAAAATATAGCCGATGTACACTTTGTTTATGATCATCCATTTGGCGGTTTGCTTCTTGCTTGTTTTCTCTATCCTTTTCCAATCAAGCAAAGGCGGCGGGTTTCAGGGCGTGTTCGGTTCTTCCGGAGAGGTCATCTTTTCAAGCCCGTCGGGGTCTTCTTTTTTGCGTAAATTCACCGCCGGTTTGGCTGTGACCTTGGCCGTGACTTCCTTGGGTCTGACTATCATGACCAAAAACAAGATGTATCGTTCCGTTCTTGAGACTTTGCCCGCCCAGCAGGCCCCGGCACAGCAGCAACAGCCGGCGGCCGCCGCACCTCAAGCCCAAGCTCCTGCGCCGACAGCACCTGCGGCGCAGCCCAGCCAGCATAAGAAATAATTTCCCACACGTTATCCTAAGTTATCTTTCTGTTATCCTGAGTTGTCTTTCTGTTATCCTGAGTTGTCTTTCTGTTATC
>JBBTGF010000069.1:0-7662 GCA_038041525.1 Elusimicrobiota bacterium
CGACCCAAAGAGTCCGCAAGATTACACAAAGACCCTGGCACGACTCCAAGACGTCGGGCCTCTGAACGCGGATCAGACGCAATTCGCGAAGAAGTACGCGCACGCAATCCTCAAGCTCAGGCCATTGCCCATACGCAGCTTCTCGATCGACTATTCCACGGCCAAAGACACTTTTCACCCCTTGAACGGCCAGCTATCGATCAAAGTCGCATCCCTGCCAGAAATGCGCGCGGCCAAAGACCTCAAAACATTCGCGGACTGGGCATTACACTCCAAAGACCCCGACCTACTCGCGGAATCATAGCGTTACTGCGAAATAATTCATATTATTCTTGCGCAAATGCGCGTACGTTCTGCCATCCTTATCCTGGCTTTATGTTATTTCGTACCCAGGATCTGCTTCTACGCTTGGCTCAAAACGGGTCCAACGATCACCCAACAAAATAACTATCCGGCCCGCGAACCCTCGGCGCTGCAAGAAGGCAACTGGATCATCGCAGCCAAACAGATCGCGCAAGGCCAGACCCCGGCCTTCAGCGACGACATGGGCGTACCGGCTTTGATGGCCTTGCAAAACGCGATCGGCATACCTTGGCGATACGTGTTCACAGTGACAGCGCTGCTCTTGATCGCCTGCGGCTGGCCGCTCATCCGCGGCCTATATCGAACGCTGGAACGCAAGTCCGCCAAAAAATCCTCTTTAGCCGCGTTATGCCTATTATGCCTCTATCCGCCTGCAGTCTATTACACCGGCTATGAAGTCATCCGCAGCCTGCCCATCTACGCGCTGCTGGCCGCCTGCCTCTTAATCGAGAACTCCGACATCTGGTTCAACGAGCCGCGCCCGAAAGATATCCTACGCCTGGGCGCCTTCGCGCTGCTCTTTGCGTTCTTAAGCGCGGCACGAGGCAGCAACGTCCTGATCATGCTAGCGGCGCTCTTGGCTACCGGCATCTCCATCAGCAGCAGGAAACGGCTCAAGATGTGGGGGATATTCGCCGTCCTTTGCCTGGCATCCCATCTCACTCTGGCACGCGCCATCCCGGACAATCGCCACCTTTTCTGGCATCCGGTCTACCTCTTCTTGAGTGATTTCGACAATAAGCACCGCATCGAAGCCAGCGACGCCTATTCCTTCGCGATGGCCAAGCAGGCCAACCCAAGACTCCTCGAAGTACAAGGCAATATCGAGACCCACCCGGAGTTCGACTCCACGGTCAAGCGCCTCGTCTTAGAGAACATCAGCAAGGACCCGTCATGGTTCGCCAGCCTCATCGCCAAGCGAACCGCGAGCTTGCTCGTGAAACCCTATCAGGGCAGCTGGCTGCTACTGCTCGGGTATGACGAACGCCAGCAATCGCTCAAACTCGATGACCTGGTCAACGGCTTGCGCTATCTTAAATATCGCCTCTACATCGCCGTCGATACCGCGACCGCGGTCTTAGACCTGTTGCTGACGCTCTTGGGCTTCGTGGCCATGCTAGCTCACGCCGCTAGCGTCCCACTACGGCGCAAAGCCGCCTATCTAGCGGTCTTAGGCGCCGCGCTCTACGCCTTCGCTTTGATAGGCATAGGCAATCACACGGTGTTCATCGCAGGCACCTGCTTCTACCTCTTCTTCTCATTCAAGACCTTAAGCAGCCTGGCGCTACGGTTACGGCTCACCCATGCATGAGACGCCGCCGCTCTCGATCATCATCCCGGCATTCAATGAAGCCGACAGGCTGCCCGCGTATCTGACCGCGATCCTAGATTTCTTCCGTGACCATCCCATCGAAGTCATCGTGGTTGACGATGGGTCGCAAGATGCCACTGCCTCGGTGGTCGCAGACTTCCAGCATAGCGACAAGCGCATCCAGATCATACGTATCGCCAAGAACCAGGGGAAAGGCAACGCGGTCAAGACCGGGATGCTCGCGGCCAAAGGGGACCTGCGCCTCTTCACCGATGCCGACGGCTCCATCCCGATCGACGAATATCCGAAACTCAAAGCCGCCATCGATGCAGGATACGACATCGCCATCGGCTCGAAAGCGCGTGATGGCTCGCTTGAACCCCCAGCCAACAACCCCTGGCTACGCCAGGTCCTGCGCGCCATCTTCAACTTCTTGACGCAACGGCTCTTCATCAATGGCATCATCGACACCCAATGCGGCTTCAAGCTCTTCAGTGCGCGCGCCAGTGAAGAACTCTTCCCACATTTGAACTGCAAAGGCTACCTCTTCGACTTGGAGCTCCTCACCATGGCGGATAAGCGCGGCTTCAAGATCAAAGAGGTCCCTGTCCCCTGGCAACACATGGCAGGAGGCGCTTTCAACCCCATGCGTCACGCCTGGCGCATGGCTTGGGACCTCGCCATGCTCTATCTCAAACGCCTACGCTCATGAACGCACACGTTTATCTGGCATACGGCGGCATCGAAGCGACGGTCTTCGACTCACAAGTCATCACATTCCTCGAAGGATTGCGCCGCGGCGCCGGGATCATCAGTCGGCCAGTGGTCTTCCAGGACCTTAAGACATATTACTTCGCACGCGCGTCACTGGCAGACCCGCTCGCTAGGCTAGAAACGGCCTGCGGCCAAAAACCCATCCTATTGCCAAGGATACCTCGCGACCTCGCGTCTTTGGACACCACGATGCTCAAGCGCACCCTGACGCGTCACCATACAGGGACCGTGACCATACACGCACGCGGCACGCAAAGCGCTCACCTCGCGGCACGGCTCAAATCTGAAGGGCTGCCTATCAAGCTCATCTATGATTGTCGCGGTGTCGAAGCACACGAATCTTTAGACATCGCCCGGCGCGAAAAGCTCTTCACTTTCGCGGCGTATAACGATATGTGGTTCAAACGCATCATCGCCATGGAAAAAGAGGCGTCACGCGCCGCCGACAAGATATTCTGCGTATCGGAGACTCTCAAAGGATATCTGATGGACGCGCATGGGATCTCGCCGGACAGGATCGACGTCATACCCGGCTGCGTCAACACCGCTATCTTCCGCCAAGATGAGACGCTGCGCGCCACGATACGCCGCAACCTCGGTCTGGGCTCGCGTTTCGTGCTGGCCTTCACCGGCAGCATGCGCGCCTGGCAGCAACCGCAGACTTTGGCGCTAGCCCTGCGCGCGGCTAAGAACGCGGACAAAAACGCCCTGCTTTTGGCGATCACCACGGATACGGCGTCACTGACCAAGGAGCTCCTTAAAACCGGATTCACAAAAGACGACTACCGTGTGATGAGCCTGGCGCACAAAGATGTGGCCGCCCATTTGACGGCCGCGGACTGCGGGCTACTCATCCGCGAACCGACCTTGGTCAACCAAGTCGCCTGGCCCACCAAAGCTCTCGAATACCTGGCATGCGGCCTGCCACTAGTGACCACCAAGGCGCCTGAAGATATCTCTAGGCTGGTGCGCACGCACAACGTCGGAGCCGTCGCCGAAAGCCACGACGAAACGGGACTAAGCGACGCCATCAAATGCTTGCAAGCGTTGTCCGCACAAGACACTGCGCGGATGCGTTCACGCGCGGTAGCGTTGGCTAAAGAACGCTTCGATTGGAAGATCGTCCTGCCCTTGGTCATCGATAGGTACAGGCAACTCGATGCGGCTTAAAACCGTCTCCAAACAAACACTCATCTTGTCAGCCCTGATAGCTGCGGCCATTGGGCTGCGTTTATGGGGGATCGGCAGCGGTCTACCTTACGTCTTCGACCCCGATGAACCGCACGCGATCAATCACGCGGTCCGCTTGGCTTCAGGGGACCTCAATCCCCATGATTTCAAATATCCTGCGGGTCTTTTCTACGTGCTTGCCTTGCTCTACGGCATGGTCTTCGTGACCATGAGGCTGACAGGCGCTATGGCTACGGTCAATGATTTCGCGGTCCTCTTTGTCAGCGACCCCACGGTCTTCTACCTGACCGGACGCATCGCCTGCGCGCTGGCGGCGAGCGCCTGCGTGCTCGTCGCTTACAAGATCACCCGTCGGCTCGATGACGACGACAACGCTGCCCTCTTGGCGGCCGGCTGCTTCGCCTTGGCGCCGGCGCTAGTTGACTGGAGCCAAGTCGTCAAACAAGACGCCTGGCTGCTGCTCTCTTGCATGGTCCTGTGCTGGCAGACGTTGCGATTGATGGATAGGCCCACGCTAAAAGCCTATTGCGCCACCGGTGGCCTGCTCGGTATCGCGGCATCCTTCCACTATGTAACCGGACTATGGGGGCTAGGCATCGCTATCGTCCATTTAGCCGTGGCCTGGCGCCAGCCTAAACCCCTGCGCTCTTTCCTTAAGTCCCCTGGGCTTTACCTGTCAGCCTGCTCGGCGCTAGCGGTCTTTCTGGCGCTCAATCCCTATGCGTTACTCGATGCGGCTGCCTTTGCAAAAGATTTCTCCGATCTCTACGGCTTGAGTGTCGCTTGGGGACTACCGGAGAACAGGTCTTGGAGCAAAGTCGCGGCGACGCTGGCATTCTGGAACAGCCGCACACCGCTAGCAGCAGGCTTCGCCCTGTTGGGGGCATGGCAACTATACAAACGCCGCCGCGCGCAAGCTCTACTGTTGGCCGCCATGGCCCTGATCTACTTCGTAGCCATCGGCAAGCGCGGGGATTCCGGGGTCGCGGGAAGGCACGCCTTAGCCGGAGGTTGGACCTTGCTCATACTGGCAGGCTGCGGCATGGCCTCGGTTGCGCGTCGATTCGCCACCCATAAGATCGGCCGCCTGGCGCGACTGTTACCGGCGCTGATGCTGCTTGAGTTCACTCTGACCTGCGTCGCGAATGTCAAAGCAAAGACCCTGCCGGACACCCGGGTGGAATCACGCTCATGGATCTTGGCCACGGTCCCCGATCATACCAAGATAGTCATCGACATGCCCCATCTAAGTCCTGCCTTGCCCATGCAGGAATCGCAACTGCGTCGCCTCTATCAACATTGCCTACAAACCGGGCACGCCAGGAAAGACTACTACCGCCTACTGTTGCAAGCCAAACCCCAAGAAACCAAGAGTTTCGAGATCTACCGCATCAAACGCTCCTACGCACAGCTCAAGGACCTGGAAGCGCGCACGCAGCGCTCCTACGAAGCCGTCGACAGCGTCGAAGCGACTGATGGCATCGCGGCCTGGAGACGCGAACGCATCGACTTCATCGTCTTATCAAGCTATGGACCGGGACCCGAAAAACAATGGAACATCATCGAGCGGGACTTAACCGAACAGGCGACCTTGGTAGCGAGCTTCGCGCCGATACCGGGGAGACTCACCGGTCCTTATATCGACATCTACCGGACTATCCCACGATGAAGCCCGAGATCACTCTAGTCATCGCCACCTACAACGAACAGCAGCGCTTGCAAAAGACCTATCCACAAATCAGAAACTATCTCAAGAAGCATTATGAACGCTGGGAGCTTATCATCGTCGATGACGGCAGCACAGACGCCACCCCGGCGCTCTTAGAACGACTTAAAGACGCTGACCGGGACATCCGCGTCATCGCGTTGACGCACAATCAAGGACAAGGGGCCGCGCTACGCACCGGCGTCATGGCGGCGCACGGCGTCGTCATCGCTTACACGGACGCCGACTTATCCACGCCGCTGACGCACTTAGCCGACCTGCAAGATGCGCTTAAGCGTGGTGCCCATATCGCCATCGCTTCCCGCTGGATACAGGGCTCGCACATACGCCACAAGCAGCCCGCACTGCGCCGTTATCTCGGCGGCGCTTTCTACTCGCTGATACGGCTCTTCCTGCCCATGGGCATCGCCGATGTCAACTGCGGCTTGAAAGCCTACCGCGACAGCGCCGCGAAGCGCATCTTCGCGCTGACACACTCTCGACGCTGGGGCTTCAACACCGAGCACCTGCTCATCGCCAAGCGGCTCGGCTACCAAGTCACGGAAGTCCCGGTGGATTGGCGCCATCACGGCGAAAGCAAGGTCCGCTTATTTTCTGATATCGTATACACGTTATGGGAGCTAGCATCGATCTATGTGCGGATTCGTAGGAATCTTCGACTTAAGCGCAAAAAACCGGCCTGATACGGGACTCGTGTCACGCATGGGTGCGACTATCGCCCACCGCGGCCCCGATGCGACCGGCGCGTACAGTGACGACGCCATCGCTTTGAGCTTCCAACGCCTTGCCATCATCGACTTAAAAAACGGCAGCCAACCGATGAGCGAAGGGGGCTGCCGGGGACCCGCCTCTGCCGAGGGAGGCGAGGACCGTTACGTCATCGTCTTCAATGGCGAGATCTATAACTTCCAGGAACTGCGCACCGGCCTGCAGTCCCAAGGCCATCATTTCAACACAAAAAGCGACACCGAGGTCATCCTGCGTCTTTTCATCGAGAAAGGCGCGCGCTGCGTCGAGGACTTGCGCGGTATGTTCGCCTTCGCCATCTGGGACAAGCGCGAGAGGCGGCTGTTCTTGGCGCGCGATCGCTTGGGGAAAAAACCGCTCTACTGGACCCTCATCAACGGCTGCTTCTGCTTCGCCTCCGAGATCAAAGCGCTGGCCGTACACCCGGATTTCAGGCCCGACATCGACGCGCGCGCCCTCGACCTTTACTTGACCTATCAATCCATCCCATCGCCACAGACCATCTATCGCAACGTGCAAAGACTGCCTCCGGCTTGTCATATGCGGATATCCGCCGACCAACGCACCCCGGCGCCCACGCGCTACTGGAGGCTCTCCTACACGCAGAAATTCCAAGGCACGCCTAAAGACGCGCATGCGCAAGCGCTGCATCTCATCGAAGAGGCCACGCGCTTGCGCATGATAAGCGAAGTGCCTTTGGGTGCCTTCCTGTCAGGCGGCATCGACTCAAGCGCGGTCGTCGCCATGATGGCAAGGCACTCGAGCGCCCCGGTGAAGACCTTCGCCATCGGTTTTGATGAACAAGATTTTTCCGAACTGCCGCACGCGCGCCAAGTCGCCTCCGCTTTCGGCTGCGCGCATCACGAATTGATCGTAAAACCCCAAATGGCCGATATCCTGCCCAAGGTACTCTGGCATTACGACCAGCCCTTCGCGGACCCCTCGGCGTTGCCAAGTTATTACGTAGCACGCGAGACCCGAAAATCCGTGACCGTGGCTTTGAATGGCGACGGCGGCGATGAGGCCTTTGGCGGCTACCTGCGCTATTGGGGGGACTATTGGGCGGGACTCGCCCGGCGTTTCATTCCAGGTTCTCTAGCCATGAAAGCCGCAGCGGCCCTCGAAAGCCTCCCCGGGACAAGCACCAAGAGCGGCCGACGTATCGTGCGCCTGCTGCGCGCGGCAAGCCGAGACATGCTTGCAACCAACTACAACCTATTCAGCTACTTCAATGCCGGCCAGCGTGCCGGACTTTATACCGACCACTGGAAACAGGCCCTGGGTCCGCTGGAAGACATGGGCTACATGCGTGGACTCTTCGAGAGCGCTGCGGCCCATGAAGACCTCGACCGCATATTCTCCACCGATTATCACGGCTACCTTCCCGAATGTCTTTTAGTCAAGATGGACGTGGCCACCATGGCCAATTCGCTGGAAGCCCGCTCACCCCTGCTCGATCATAAGGTCGTGGAATTCGCGGCGAGCCTGCCCGCGTCATGGAAAGTCACGCCCTTCGGCACCAAGAAATTCCTGCGTGAAGCCTTCCAAG
>JBBTGF010000070.1:0-9023 GCA_038041525.1 Elusimicrobiota bacterium
CGATAGCGTCTTGCTGTACGAACTTGCGCGGCACCGCGATAACCTGGGTCATGGTCTCGGGTTTAAACAAGGTGCGCTCCGGGATATCGTATTTGGCGACGAGGATACCCACGGGTTCGCCATAGGATTTAGTGAACTGCTTCTCGCGCGACTGCAACATAAAGAAGAACAGCATGGTCAACACGAAGGCGATGAGCATCGGCGCGAAGGATTTCTTCATCTTATTTCTTCTCCCGCTCTGCTTAATTCGACCATATCGGCACCTCTAGCGGCATGCGCGCAGATCCGAGCAGGAGTCTGTACATACCGACTTCGCTATGGCCGCCGTGCGGCGGTTGCGCCAGTGCGACATTGATGAACGGGAAGATGAGCGGCAATTGGTATTGCAATTCCACTACCAGGTCGCAGTTGTTGCGTTTGGCCTCGGGGTCCTGCAGGGTCTTGACCACGCTCCATTTCAGCGGACTCACAACCTTGCCCGGCCATTTCTCGAATATCTTATCCGCGACGCTATTCATCTTGCGCACATTGATCTGGGCATTAGCGCAACTGGCGGCTTGCCCCGGAGTGAACCCCTCCGACGCGATCGCGCCTATTCGCGCTACCTCGAAGGCCGCGTGATTGACGACGATCGTCATCGCCGCGATGTGGCCTAATTGCATCACACCGAAGACCACGATCAAGAATATCGGGAAGATGAGGGCGGTTTCCACCAAGCCCTGTCCCACGCGTTTCTTTAATATGCGCGTGAGCTGTCCTATCATCGTCATCCCCCCCTTGCGGATACAGGTTATTGGCCTACTTGGCCGATAGCCGCGCTGATCTTGCCGCCTAGTTGTCCAAAGGCATTCTTGATCTGGTCTTTGAACACCGTGCCGGCGACGACGACGATGCCGATGACCACGAAGAGGATCAGGCCGTATTCGACCGTGCCTTGTCCGCGTTTGCTGCGTAAGAGTCTTTTCATCACAACCTCCTATTACTATTTGTACGAAGTCAAGATATAGAACGCCGCGTTGGCGAAGAGTTTCTTCAAGGAGTCGCTGACGATCTGATGTAACGCAACGAATAATCCCATGAAGAGCGTCGTCGCCAATACATACTCTATCGTGGCCTGCCCTGTCACCACTGTCAGTGACTTTGCTAGTTTGATCATGGTGTTCATGTGTCCCTACTCTTACTCTAGGCTCCCTGTGCGTTTAATGCAAGCTGTTATTTTCATTTTCAGAACCTGAACTTGATCGCTAGGTGATGCGAGGTGCCCAATGCGCCCAGGGGCACCAAAGAGTAATCAAAACTGACGTTATAAAGCGATGAGTTCTCGGTGTCGACGCCAAGGCCGAAGGAGATACCCGGCGTCCTATGCAGGTTGAAGGATTTGAGTATTCCCATAGTCGACTCACCTTGATTATCCACGGCGTAATAGCCGGTGCGCAGGGTGACGAAACCGACCTCCGCCGCTTCGGGGAGCTCGAGGGACATACCAAAGCCCATCCTGGTCTTGGAATCCCTGTCTTCGATCAAATCCGCGCTCAAAGTCACGAATTCCGGGAAACTGTAGGCGGCGCCGGCCCGCGCTGACCAGGGGATTTTTTTAGCGTCGACGCTGATGTTAAGTAAGCTAGCCCCGAACTCCCATGGCCCATCGCGTTGCCATAACAGTCCGGCGTCGCCCGCGTAGCTGGTGCTGCGCAAACCCGCATAATCTTCAAAGACCATCTTGAGGCCGGAACCCAAGAAGATGCGCTCCGCCGGCAGGCTCCAGGCGAAGGCGCCGCTGACAAAACCCATACGTACGAAGATGTCGCTACCCGCGATGGGCAGGCCGTTGGCGTCCCGGACGTCGAAGCCGTCTAAAGTGAAATACGCGGCCGATAGACCGATGTTCGAGCGCATGTGCGGATGGCTGTAGGCTAAGTAATGCCCTTTGAAATCGTCTATCCAGTCGGTCATGGCGATGGCGAATTCGCGTGAGTTCGAGCGCGCCAAGCCAGCGGGGTTGAAATTCAAGCTTTCAACGCCTTCGGCCAGCGCTGTGTAGGCTCTGCCCAGCGCCAGCGCCTTGGGGTTGCCGATGCCGAGTTTCAAGATCTGTCCCTGCGAGGTACCGACATCGCGTTCGCTGGAGAGCGCGGGAAGCGCGCACATGACGCCAAGCAGGATCAGGATCGCCAGCGCTCGGGCTAAGAATGTGTTCATTTGACTAATAGCTTCTTCCTGGTCTGCAAGGCTTGTACGGCGCCTCCGACCGATTCGGCGCGCAAGATGTAGAAGTAGACGCCGCGCGCCACCCGTTTGCCGTATGAATTGTTGAGATCCCATTGTATGGCGCTGGAACCGCAGAGGCTGGTGCCGCCGCTGACATAGCCCACGTCACGGCTCCAAGCTAACTCGCCGCTTAAAGTGTAGAGCGTCAGGCCCAGGTTCGAGTCGATCGGCACCATGGTGCAGATGCGCAGCGGCGCTTCCGAGACCGGATTGGGATACGCGAAAGTCTGGTCGCTGAAAGTCGCTTGTGGGTTGGCGAAACCCAAGCGCAAGATCGATAGTTCGCCGGTGACGATGTCGCTGGCTATATTGCCGCGGTCATCGGTGGCGGTCACGCGGAAGACGTAATTGCCGTCAGCGACCTGCTTCTGATAGCTGTTGACGCCTTCCCAAAGTTCGGTGATGGGCACGCGGCTGGGGCGCGGGCCCTTGATGCGAAAGACCAAGGATTCGCTCTCTGCGGGTACCGGGGAGCCGGCTAGGTTGAATTGCGTGCCGGGTTTGTAGATCTTCAAGTCGACGCTCATGGGTTCGGAGAGTTGATAGACGACGCTGGCGGAATCGTTTTCAGGCAACATGGGAGAGAACGCCACATCGTAGATGCGTAGCAGATCGACGCTGACTTGCAAGGGCGCTACGCGTGACGATGAGTTGACGCTAAAGAGGTCTTCGGCCAAGACGTCGATGACGACTGAAGCCGTAGTCAGGCGTACGCCGCCGAAGTTGGTGCCGTCCCAGTATTCTTTGTTGTTGATGAGCCCGGTGCGGGGTTCCTTGTCGACTAAAGTGGCGATGTGGGTGCCGTTCTGGTGACGCACCGTGACCGTGACGATGGCGTCGCGTGAGAGCATGTAACCTATCTCGAAGGGCGCTAAGGGTATATTGATGGTGTCTGACGATCCTGAGGTCTCCGGGAACGACGGCGTGACCTGTGCGTTCAAGATATTGACCGCGCCGCGCGCCACGATCAATTCTTTGATGACCGGATCAGTGGCGGAGTTGCCGAAGGTGTCAGTGGCCTTCAATACCGAGATATAAGTCCCGTCTTGCACATAGAGCGTGTTCTCATTCCTGCCGTCCCAATATTCGGTGATGGAGAGCCGTCCGGGGCGTGGCCCGAAAATGCGCCGTATGGGCGTATTGCTCGGGCCCAGGTCCGGCCATGAGCCGGTGAAGGTCGTCGTCGGAGGATAGATGCTCCAGACGATGTCCATGGGCTCGGAGAGCACGTAGCTGATGGTGGCCGAATCGGTGGAGCCCGAGAGGATGGGGCTTGTGGTGATGCCGCCGACGCGTAATTGATCGACTAAGAATTGCGAGGTGATGGTGGAGACGCGGTTCGGGAAGATCGGGTCGATGGCTTCTAACTGCGCCAGATAGACGCCGCTGGCCAAGCGGATGCCGTCGATATTGACCGGCACTGCGCCGCCGCAAGCATTGAAGCCGCAGCCTCTGGTCTTGCCGTCCCAGCCTCCGGTCGGCGGGTCCATGATGAGCGCGCCGCCGGGGCGCACCTCATTATTGACGATAGTGGCCACCGTGCAGCCGCCATTGATGTTGCAGGTCCCAAGGTCGCGGCCCATCACTTGGCCTCTAGGCGCGATGACCTTGAGTCTGGCAAGCGCTTCTCGGCCCAATGAATAGCGGAAATAATACGGTTCGACGCCCACGATCGGCGGCGAAGAAAACGAAGTAGTCAGCACCTCGATCTGCGAAGTCGGCGTCAACCCCCTTGCGACCGCGAGCACCCCTTGCTTGGTGCCAGAGTACATCGTGCTAAAGGAATTAAAATTATCACCTTCTTGAGTTATTTTTGCATGTATCGTGAAGATGTAGTCGCCATCTTCGACGTATCTTCCACCCCTGTCGCGTCCGTCCCAAAGCATCGAAACTGCCTGTTTACCTTGGAAAAAGTTCTCGTAGCCTCTGACCAGGCATTTGGCGCCGTCATTGTACGAAGCATCTCCGGTACATTCGGCGGTATCGGCTATAGGGATAAAGACTTCAGTCACCGGGTTTATCCATGGGAATGTAGTGCTGGGGACCCAAATATTGAAGTAGGCATTGGCGGCTTCCGTCAGGGTGAAATTGACGCCGGCATATCCTGTCGACGTGGTACCTAGAGATTGGACGATGACATTGGTGACCTGCAACGGATCGATAGTTATTGAGAATTCTGGCGCTAGCGTTTGATCATGGGGTACGGCGTGGGTCTCATCGCTTGAGTTCGGATCCCAGGCAAATAGTTGTATGGTGTAAACGCCGGGGCGCACCAGGGCGCCTTGATTGTCTCTGCCGTCCCAATATTCTTGGATGCCGAGTTTCCCCTGTGTTGTATCTTCCCCCCAGCGCTGTTGGTTCCATATGACTAAGCGCGCTTCGTTGTCAGGCGCACATCCCAATGTGGTTGGATGGGGACTGTATGTGTTGTTGCTACCAGCAAAGTTCTCATCCAGAGTTGGAGGGCATTTTGGCGCGCCCCTATGAGCTATCATTGTGACATAAGCACTTTTTGAGAGTTTATAGTCCACTCTCACGGGGAATGCCGGGACGTTGCCGATCACTGTCGGGGTCGATGCGATCGAATGAATGTCAAGAACATCGACCTTGATTGGAAATTGACCCTCTCCCGGATAGGTTAGAATCGATTCAAGATTATTGCCATCTTGAGATGCGCTGGTCATTTTTGCTTCAAGTGTGTATACGCCATTGACTTTGGCAAATCCTTTGTCGTCAAGATTGAATGACCCATCCCATCTAACACAGAAACTCATTGGACAGCAAGGTTCATTATTTCCAGCGCCACAGTTGCCGGCTGGTTGTTGAATGTTTGAATATCGCATCTGTCGGACGTCTTTTACTTCAGTCGTACCGTCACTCTTTGGTGTTACTCGTTTGATAGTTAGGTCGAGCTGTGCTACACCGCAATTGTCCTGAACGCCTGCCCATTCTTCTTGTCGGATGACGATGAGGGCGTCTGTGGACGGCGCACCCTTTGTGGAATCTATAGTAACGGTTGATGTTAGTACTCCTTCGCTTGTGCGAAGATCGAGATAATTTGGTGCTGGCGTTGGGAAATTGTATTGTCCGTCTGATGTCGCGGGGTTGGGACACACCAAACTATAATTGCCAGACGCAGATTTATCTTTATAAACGTCGATATGGCTGTGTCTTGGTTGCCCTGATGCAGTAGGGCTGTGTGCCCATAACGAAGATGTACTGATTATTACGGATAGTAATAATGCAAATCTAACTATACGCATACACTTGTTTCGTATCAGCATATCCGCAGCATGTCAAGTGCGAATTTTTAGTTTTGGGTTTTGCGTGAAATCGTCATTCCGGAACCTGCAGCAGCAGGTATCCGGAATCCAGTACTTTGTTCTCCTGGTGTACGCAAGTACTGGATTCCCGCTTTCGCGGGAATGACGAGGGAGATTTTTAGCGTAGCAGGATCAGTTTGGCGGGGTCGCCCTCGAAGGCGACATAAAGCGCGTCTTCATCTATATAGAAGGCGGAGGCTGAACCTAAGGTGATGATCTCGTCTTGGAATTTGGCGCCATAGCGTTTGCCCGCGCGCCATTTGCCGTTCTTTTTTCTGATGAAGCTGTAGATAAAGGATGATTTTGCGTCGAGCACATAGAGCGCGTCCTTGCCCCCGCTCAAAGCGGTGGCCGCGATGTCACGGTCTAGAGTGAAGCCATCCGCAGGTTTGCTCTTAAGCGCGCCGGGTTCGTAGAAATAGACTTTTTTGTCAAAGGTGTCGAGCGCGGCCAACGTGTCTTTCTCCCCTTTGATCATGGTGATGAACAACGTCGAGGCTGTGGGTAGTGGTGTTTCCTCGGCGATGACCGAAGGGTCGGAAAGGTTGTGTTTATAGATTTTATGCGCCACGGAATCCAAAGTGAAGAGGGCGCCGTTGCCTGCGACAGTCAGGGCATTGGGATGATAAAAATCGAGTTTAGGATGACGGTCAGCGCGTTTTTGTGAAGGGTCATCGCGGTCAAGCTGTGAGAGCGTCCCGGTTTTCCAATCAGCGACCCAGATGCTTGTACCCGATCTACTGATACCCGAGACCGCGGAGGGTCCGATCTCCCAACTAGCGTATTCGCGGTAGCCGATGGGCGCACTGCCTTCGATATAGCGCGCGACGCTGACTCCGGCCGCTAGGATGCCTAGGCTGACTGCGGCGATGACGGGCCAGCCTGATAACCGTGATTTAAGCGTGGGTTTAAGGGGCTTGTCCTTCGCATCAGGCTGCGCTTTAGCGGGCACTGCCGTGCTGACATTCGAGTACTTAAGATAGCCGACCCAGCGGTTGAGTTCCCCGAGCATCGAGGCGAACACATTGGCCATCTTGATCTCTTTGTCTTCCTTGGCTCTAAGATGTTCTTCCCATTGCGAGCGTTCCTTGCCGAAGCGCTCGTGTTCATCTGCGATGACGACTTTCTGGCTCTCCCAGACCTTTCGCTCTCGCTCCCAGAGTTGTTCCCACTTAGCGCGTTCTCTCGCCCAGTCGGCCAGCAGGCGCGCTTTTTCCTTCTCGAGGTCATCAGCGCGCTTGGCAAGGTCGCTCATGCGCTCTTCCAGCGCTTTCTTCGCCGAGTTCTGCTCGATCATGCCGACTGTGCTCGTGCCGATAGCAGTTTTTAATTGCGCGATCAGGTCGTCTTTTTGACTGCGCGTCTCTTCGAGATAACGTTCTAGTTCGAGCGCACGACTGGCCAATTCGTTCTTTTCGCGCGTCGCGGCGAGCTCGACCTCCGATATCCTGGCTTCAAGCTCCTTTTGTATTTTTTTAAGCGCACCTAACTGTTCCTCTTTAGTCTCGACTTCTTGGTGCCAACGCGCTACCACCTTCTGGTTCTCGTCATAGAGGGTCTCGATCTGTTTCTTATAGGAATCAGAGTCTTTTTTGATTCGTTCGATAGCCGTGGCGGCTAAAGCCGCCTCTTGTTTGAGCGAGTCTTCTTTGCGGTGGACGCGCTGCTGTATCCCGAGGAGCTCGGTCTCGAACTTCGCTAATTCCTGGGCGCGCAAGCCGCGCTCCTCATCGAGTTCGCGCTTGGCATGCTGGAGGCTCTCGGCGCCATCCTCAAGCTGTTGGCGCATGTCCGCGAGTTCCTTTTCCTTGAGATCGAGCAGACTGATGAGTTCGCGCTTCTCGCTTTTATAGCGGCGTTGCGCGTAACTCAATAGCTCGGCTTGTAGTTCTTCATCCATTGGCATATGCCGGCAGGAGCACGGTCAGCGTCGCTCCCCCTCCCGTCTGATTGTTACGCGCGATGATATCGCCAGAATGCGCGCGCACGATACCGTGCGATACTGAAAGGCCAAGGCCGGTACCCTTGCCGACTGGCTTAGTGGTATAGAAGGCTTCAAAGAGCCGACCCAATGATTCTTCGGGGATGCCATGGCCGGTATCTGCAAACGTGATCTTGACCCAACCGTCCTCGGCTTTGCTGCTGATGGTCAGTTGGCCGCCTTGTGGCATGGCGTCTTTGGCATTGATGATGAGGTTTAAGAACACTTCAGCGATGGCGTCGAGGTCGCAGTCGACCAAGGGCAGTTGCGCGCTATGCGCCTGGGTCACGACGATCGAGGCCTTTTCTAAATCGGCGTTGACGAGTTCTAAAACGCTGGTAAGCGCACTACGCACGTCGCTTAAAGCGCGTTCCTGTTTGCGCTGTCGCGCGAAGCCAAGCAGGTCGCGGACGATCTTCTGGCAGCGCGCCGCGGCGATTACGATGCGTTCGGCATGGCGGCGGTTCAAATCACCTTTGGGCAGTTTCTCGATCAGCAGGTCGGCTTGTCCGATGACGCCGGTGAGCGGATTGTTTATCTCGTGGGCCACGCCGCCTGCCAGATGACCCATCGAAGCGAGCCTGTCTTGCCGGATCATGGCATCGCGCATGTCTTTTGACCGGATACTCGCTTGGCGTAAGGTCTCCGCCATGCGTCCGATCTCATCATGGCGGCGCACCGGCACGATCAGCGTGGGGTCGCCATCGAGACCTTTGAGCGCTTCGTTGAACAAACGAAGGCCGCGGGCCAAGTCATAGACCCAAACCAAAGCCAGGACGATGAAGGTCACGCAAAACGCAACCATGATCTGATATCTGCTGCGCGAGGCCTGGGCGATGGTGCGCTCATGATAGCCGCGCAGGGCTTCTTGACGTGAGAGTGATTCCTCCAACAGGCTTTTAAGCGTCCTTGCCGCTGCGGCGCTATGCGCGGCTAGCGCGCTCTTGTCGCCTAATATCGAGCCTGCTATGTCTTCGATATGTCCGCGCAGGATAGCGGCGCGCGGACTTTGGGCCATGCGGGCGGCTTCTTGGGCGCGGCGCGCTGCCTCGAGGTTCAATAACAGCGCTTGTGCGCGGGGTCCGGCGATGGATTGCGCTTGCGCTTTGGCCGTGAAATCACGCAACCAGGAGCCTATATCCTCACAGGCGCGTACCTGGCGCGTGCCGTCGGCTAAAGCGGCCTGCTGCTCGCGGCGCAAGGCTTCGAGCTGGCGCAAGGCCAAGAGCGCGCCAGCTTGGCCCGCGATGGCGATGACGGCAAGTGTGAGGAATTTGGCTTTAAGATTCATGTTCCCCTGCCTATAGGGTTGATGCGCAAATGGGTTTTTTCAATAGCGTTTTTCATTTTAATGAGCGTACGCGCTCGAGCTCTCGGCGCGCTTCATCAAGGGCTACGCCGCTGCCTTGCAATCCGTCGATGATGCGTATCAGGACTTTTTCACACACCGC
>JBBTGF010000071.1:0-7852 GCA_038041525.1 Elusimicrobiota bacterium
ACGAGCAAGACTAAGGAAAGCAGACAATTGACAGACAAAACTATCAATACACGATTCATCATAGACCCTCCTGATGTGACACCCGATTATATTCTAATCGAGACTCCGCCACCAGGGCAATGTGCGATTATTCACCACGACGGTGCGGTGAGAGGTAGGACAAAATACACCTTGACATGGGCAGGCTCTGGCATTACAAATATGAGGGGGGTGATACTTTGAAAAAAATATTGCATGCAGACGCGCTTTACGGGGTCATCCTGACTTTGGCCATACTCTTCCTCTATTCAGGGCAAAGCTCATTTCTAGAGACCATCGAACTCAAATTCTATGACATCAGGTCCGCCTCAAGGATCCCTGACAACCCGGCCAAAGAAATCGCCTTAGTCACCATAGATAATGACAGCTTAGGCAAACTCGGCCGTTGGCCCTGGCCGCGCTCACGCATGGCGCAATTGCTCGATTTCCTCTCTCAAGAAGCGAACCGACCTAAAGTCATCGGTTTGGATATCCTCTTCTCCGAGCCTGAACAGAATCTTGGCCTGCAAGCCACACAGCAGATCCGAGGCGTCTACGAACAGAACCTCGCCGCCAAAGAAAACATCCTAAAAGAGCACGCGAAACTCAACCAAAAAGCCAAGCTTGCCAAAGCCTCGGCTTGGACGCTCGATAAGATCTATTCGCTCTGGAAGCAATCCGTGGAGAACGACCAAAAGGTCTTAGCCGACATCGATGGACTGCAAAGCGGCATGGATAACGACGCAAAACTCGCCACCGCGATCAAGACCGCCGGCAACGTCGTCTTGCCCTTGTTCCTGCACCTCGGAGAAGGCGTGGGCGCTAAACCACCCGCGCTCTCGAATGCTATCGGCAAGTCGATGTTGATGACGATGCGCTCCGCCGACAGCCAAGGCCTCGCCGCCTTAGGTGCGTTTGAAGCGACCGTTCCATTGGAAACCCTGGCCGCCGCGGCCGCCGCGTCAGGGCACGTCAACACGGTCACAGACAGCGACGGAGCGGTACGCAAAGAAGCGCTCGCCGTCGCCTACGGCGATTCAATGGTCCCTTCCTTCGCACTGCAACTCGCCATGCGCTTCCTTGACCAGACGAGCGAACAGGCCGTCGTCGCACCGGGCAGCACGCTCGAGATAGCAGGGCAGAAAATCCCGCTTGATGAACAATCCAGCCTGGCGCTGACCTACAATGGACCCGAGAAGACCTTCCCGCACTACTCGTTCTTCGACGTCATCGAGGGGAAAGTGCAGGCCGAGGCTTTTAAGAATAAGATCGTCATCGTCGGTCCCACAGCCAGCGGCGTGGGCTCATCCTATGTCACGCCCGTTGCCAACAATTTCCCAGGCATCGAGATCATTGCTAACGCAGTCGATAACCTCCTCTATAAAAGGTACTTAGTCAGGCCCTCTTGGAGCTTTATGGCGGAACTGTTCCTGATCGTATTGACAGGTGTGTTCGTGAGCTTCCTATTACCCAAACTCAAAGCCACCGGCGGCGCGCTGACGTCGCTAGGCATCCTCTGCGTCCTGATGGTTGCGGGCACCTATCTCTTCGTCGCAGGGCAGTGGCTGAAAGTGACTTATCCCGCCATCCTGCTAGTCGCCGGTTACACCATCATCGTCTCCAAACGCTTCCTGGTGACGGAAAAGAAAAAAGAACTCGTCGAGGGCGAATCCATCGAGACCAACAAGATGCTCGGCCTGTCTTTCCAAGGCCAAGGCATGCTCGACCTGGCCTTCGAGAAATTCCGCAAGATCCCTGTCGATGACACGGTCAAAGACCTCCTGTACAACCTGGCGCTCGATTTCGAGAGGAAACGCCAGTTCAACAAAGCCGTGGCGGTCTACGAACACATCGCCAGTAAAGACGCGAAATACAAGGATATCCGACAAAAGATCGAGAACTTGAAGAAAGCCGCGCAAGGCTTCGTCTCCGGCGGCATCGGCGGTAAGTCCAAGGATTCCACTGTGATGATGGAAGGCTCCTCGGTCGCGGCGACTTTGGGCCGCTACGAGATCGTCAAAGAATTGGGTAAGGGCGCGATGGGTATCGTGTATCTAGGCCGCGATCCCAAGATCAACCGGCAAGTAGCGATCAAGACCATGCGCTTCGAAGACGACATCGACGAAGCCTCGATGAAAGCGGTCAAAGAGCGCTTCTTTCGAGAGGCCGAGTCGGCGGGCAACCTCTCACATCCCAACATCGTCAAGATCTATGACGCGGGCGACGAACAGGACATCTCCTACATCGCCATGGAACTCCTGGAAGGCGAAGACTTAAAGATTTACGCGTCTAAAGACAGCCTTCTGCCCATGCCCAAAGTCATCGAATACGCCGCCTTGGTGGCCGACGCATTGGCCTATGCGCACAAGCAAGGCATCGTGCACAGGGATATCAAACCGGCCAACATCATGCTCCTGAAAGACGGTAACGTGCGCGTCACGGATTTCGGCATCGCGCGCATCACGGCTTCAAGCAAGACGGCTACGGGCACGGTCTTAGGCACTCCTTCGTATATGAGTCCCGAACAGATCTCGGGCAAAAAGGTCGACGGACGGGCCGACCTTTTCTCTCTGGGGGTCTGCCTCTATGAACTGCTCACAGGGGAAAAACCTTGGAAAGGCGGGGACTCGATCGGGACTTTATTGTTCCAGATCGCCAACGACCCATATCCCGATCCCGTCGCTATACGCAAGGACATCCCGCCCGGGATCATGCCCATCATCGACAAAGCGCTACAGAAAGACCCGGAAAAGCGCTATCAGAGCGGCGATGAGATGGCTCGCGACTTAAGGAACCTGCAAAGCACCGGGGCTTCGCCCAAGCCACCTGAAGCGACTACTACGAAACCCCCTGCGGCCAAGGAATCGACAACGCCAAAGATCGAACCGCCTAAACCAATCGCGAATACCATCGAGAAGACCGTCGTTTTACCACAAGCAACCCCAGCAACGCCGAAAGCTGAGCAAACCATGGAGAGGACGATGGAAAAACCCGCGAATGATCCTAAACCCGTAGAGACAAAAACGGCAGAACCTAAAAAAGAACCGTCTAAACCGGATAAAAAGACCATGTCACTCGATGACTTTGAAAAAACCTTACCCATCATCGCGCCGCCCGGTGATTGACTATGTCGATACCCCAGGTGCGTGCCGCAGGCAAGACAGATGTAGGGAAGGCGCGCACCAACAATGAAGACTCCATGCTCTGTGACGATGCGCTCGGGCTCTTCATCGTGGCCGACGGCATGGGAGGCCACAACGCCGGAGAGGTCGCCAGCGCCATGGCAGTCAAGATCATCGATGAGAATATGCGCATGCTGGCTAAAACAGGCTCGTCTCCGGAGGCCGTCGCGCCCGGACTCTCACTCACCGCCAACCAGCTCGGTTTCTGCGCGAAACTCGCCAACCAAGTCATCTTCGAGAGCGCCTGCAAATACCCGCAACACGAAGGCATGGGCACAACCATGTCGGCGCTTGTACTCACAGCCGACTCGTATCACATCGCTCATATCGGCGACAGCCGCATCTATCTGGCGCGCCACGACCGTCTTGAACAGATCACACAAGACCATTCATTAGTCATGGAACAGGTCAAGAAAGGTCTCATCACCGCGCGACAAGCCGAGACCTCGCGCATGGCCAACGTGCTGACCAGGGCATTGGGCATCGAAGCGCACTCCAAGATCGACGTCAGCGAAGCGCCATTGCAAGACCACGATATGTTCCTGCTGTGTTCCGATGGTTTGAACAAGATGCTCCGTGACGACGAGATCTGGACTATCGTCAAGACGGCCAAACAACCCGCCGCGATCTGCGAATCATTGGTCGAAGCCGCCAACGCCGTCGGCGGCAAAGACAACGTCACCGTCGTCGTCATCGACGCTGTCAAGAAAGGGTTCTTGCGCAACCTCAAAGACAAGCTGGTCAAGTAACATGCCTAAACTACTCATCAAATTCAACGCTGCGGTCATCAAAGAAATGCCGTTCGACAAAGAATCGTTCAAAGTCGGCCGCCGCCCCGATAACGACATCATCTTAGACAACCCGGCGGTCAGCGGCTTCCACTGCCGCATCTTCCAACAGGCGGGCCAATATTTCGTCGAAGACGCCAACTCGCCCAACGGTACCATCATCAACGACAAAAAGATCCTTAAAGCCGGACTGCACCACAATGATTCCGTAGGCATCGTCAAATACGCCATCGTCTTCATCGAGGACGGAACCTCCACCACGCCGCCAGCGCAAGCGGCGGCTGGGGCGGCACCTGCTGTCAAAGAAACAACCGCGAGCAAACTACCGCAAAACATGCCTGCCGCCACACCAACTCCCGCGCCCGCGCTGCCCAAAAATGACGCGCCCGCGCTCTTGCAGGTCGTCGAAGGCTTGGTCGACAAGCCCGAATACGATCTGACCGCGCAATCGACTTACATCGGAAAATCACCGCAGATGCAGATCCTTATCAAAGGCATGTTCGCGCCCGACGTTGCCGCCATCGTCGCCCGCCGCGCCGACGGTTACTATCTCGCCGCGGTAAAAGCCGGCTACCCCAAAGTCAACGGCGCGGCGGTGCAAGAGAAACAGCAACTCACCGAGGGGGATATCATCGAGGTGGGTTCGACGAAGTTCAGGTTCCTGTACAAAAAATAGCTATCTCTGCCAGCGGCGTTGCGCGTCGCGCTCTTCGATCAACTCTTTCAAACGCATCTCGGCCGTGGCGTTCTTCTTGACTAAAAAATCCATCGCCTTCTTGTAAAGAGCGAAGAAAGTCGTAGCTTCCAGCGCCGAGATGTTGGCCGAGCGCGGTTCGTCGCGGATGAGAGCCATCTCGCCAAAATATTCGCCTTTACCTAAGACCGCGATGCGGTTGCGCCAGAATCCGCCGATGACAGGGATCGCTACCTTGGGGACCCAGACCTCTAACGAACCGCTGTAAACCACGCCGAAGAAATCGCCGCGGTCGCCCTTGTTAATGATAGCCGCACCTTTCTTGAAACTCCAGACATTGAAAGAATCGAGCAGCCAGTTGAGCTCGTCCATATTCAAGTGGGAAAAAAGATTGAGCTGTTTTAAAGCGTGCGTAAGCCAAGCGGCTTGGCCGTCATCGAGTTTTTTTGCAACCATCTATCGACTACTATAGCGCTTAAATTAAAAGAATAGAATCTAAGTATGGACGAGCCTGAAAAACTATCCTGGCCGAAAAAGATCGGCCTGGGTCTGCTCATCTATTACGTCGCCGCGGGCATCATCGCCGCCATCATCACTCTGTGCATGTTCATGTTCGACTTAGGCAAAAGCCTGCATTTCGGCGTCTGAGAGGCCCAGGACCCTGGGTAACCCAACCATAGGACCAAAGGCCCAATCGCCAAGACCCGTAATACGTTAAAATATGACCATGCGCGACATACTGGTCGTCACGATGATCCTAGCCACGATCATGCACGGTCATTGCCAAAATGACGCCACGCGCCACGCCGCAACGCTCAATTGGGCGCGCCACTTCGACACGGACGGCGATGAGAACATCCGTAAAGCGCACGCCGACGATGCACAATCCGTCTACGGGACCATCTTCACCCGCTCGTGCTTCAAAGCTGGCGACCCGGCATCCACGGATGGAGGGCTTGCGACTTTTAACGATGACCTGAAGGATGCTTTCAGCAAGATCAAGGCCTGCGCGCGCCGCTATCCCGAACTCTCCGGATTACTGCAAGACACGGTCTCGATCATGCGCCGCAACATCGTCACCTGTGTTCCCAAATGCGGACCGCTTGCCGACAGGTATGGACACGGCGGTTACGCCCTACTATACCATAACCCATTCGACACGCCGACCCTGTATGGGAAAGCGACGGGCCGACATGCCAGCTACATGAACCTCTTCTACGTCACCATCACGGACGCCTTCGCCAATCAAGATAGCGCCCGGCGTTCAATGACGCTTTTTCACGAAGCGCTGCATTTCACTGCGACCGACAATCTTGTCACTGATGAACACGCGCGTATCGAACGTATCTTTTATGACAAGAACCGTCCTTGCGCTGAAAACGAGTTTGACGACCGGATAATATTATTACAGAGCCTCTGCGGCTTCGAGAACAAATCGACCGCTCTTTACGACCGGACCTCCCGCTGCGACCCGCAAGACACCGGGCAATGGCGCGGCTGCGTACGCACGCTCACTCATGTCGAACCCCCAAATCCATGGTTCGACGCAACTGATTACCGAAGGAACTATGGCGATCTCCTCACGATCGATGAAGCCCGTAACGTCTGCCGCCGTGTGCGCGACGCGGCCAAGACTGTCTCAAACGTCAAAGCCTCGTTTTCTGTCGCCGAAGCCAAAGTCGCCAAAGCCCTAGAGATCGTCCAACAGGAAAAACCCAAGATAGGCATGGCCCCTTATTACGACTGGACGCCTGCGTCCCGCTACCTGGCGTCTTTAAGCAAAGAAGAAAAAATAGCCATCGCGGCAAAACCTTTCGACACTAGAGGCTGCGTCATCGATAACAACGGACTAGCCCGTGGCGACGCATCAATATTAATGTGCGCCTTCTCGCCGGATAACGCGCATTATCCACTCACGGTCAAGATCGTAGCCGCCTATAACCAGGATATGCGACTTTTCAAAGTCTCCGACGCCATTTTGACGTCGCTAGCGCGTCACAACGCTTGGCCCACCGACTACTCCTTACCTGCAAAGCTCCGGCGTCAGACTCAAGAGGCTTATATGACTCTCTGTCCATCCAAACCAGACGCTTACCGCCCGCCCTTATGCCACAACGGCAAGACCATCATCCTCGACGCCATCGACAGCGCCGAGCGCGTCTGGCAAGACATCAACGCTAATCGATAATGCTTAAAAAAGACCCAGGACCTTGGGGAAGCTCTATATAGGTCCTAAGACCCTATTTAAAAGCGCCTGGATAGGGCAGAATAGTTATGTGAAGCCACCAAGCGTAGCTTTAAGCGTTTTATGCGTCCTAGGGGCTATATACGGCCATTGCGAGCCTGTCATACAGCATCACGCTCAAATTTCTCACGATTTCGATAAAGCCGCGGCCAAGACTCCCGCGCCAGTCAAAACCAGCTCTAAGGCCGAAGTGCGCCCCGACGGGCTCATCGTTTTAAAACGTAAGATTCTAAAAGAGACCCGCAAAAGCATCCCGGCAAAAAAGCACTGCTCGCAACTGAAAGGGGAAAAAGAACCCTACTGCTCGGTGACGCCCAAAATCATCGTCACCACGCGCAAAGTTAAGACGACTTATGAAGTTTCTGATTGCGCCCGCTATGTCGCTTCCGAGGTCAAGGCTATGAACACTTCAGCCGCGCTGGCCTACGGCATCTTCACGCTGATAAGCGGCGGCGTCGGCGCGCTGACGACCAACGGCAACAATAATAAAGTTTCTTACGCCAATGAAGCCCGCCGCATGGCCCTAGGCCGCTGCAAGAAAGGCACATTCTCCGAAACCAGCACCGAACAAGACCGCAGTTTCGTACCAGATTGATCGATCGACCCGATCAGCGATAGACTTCGCGGCGATGGCCGATCTTGACGACCATGACGGTCCTTGACTCATCGTCGATGCCATAGACAATCCGCCAATCACCCTGGCGGATGCGATAGCGGTCATCACCGGAGAGTTTCTCACTGCCCTGCGGTCTTGGGTCCTGGCTCAATCCTGATATCTTCGAGACGATCCGTCTTAAATCGGGCGGGGGAATGCGGCGCAATTCCTTCTGCGCCGATCTGCGGATAAGGACTCTATAAGAGTCCATCTTTCTTAAGGTCTCGCAAAGCTTCCTCGAACGGGCGGGCTGGCTCTTTCTTGCGCTCA
>JBBTGF010000072.1:0-5622 GCA_038041525.1 Elusimicrobiota bacterium
CGAGCCGACGATCATATAGGGAATGTTGATTTCAGATAATAGGCGCAGGGTGAAAACTAGGACTTCTTGTTGGGTGTTCAAGGTAAGTTTGGGTAAGCTTTTTGATATAAATCGGCGGGCAGAAACCGTTTGATCGTTTCGTGGCGTATCTGTTCATCATTCAAGCCAGGATGCGCCGAGCGTGCGCCGGCTGCGGCGATACTTTTGCAAAGTTCGTTCAATTCGCTGATGATCTTAAGTTTCGCCTCGCCGCTTAATCCGCGGTAGAATTCGATCTGCATCTTATCAGCGGCGCTTGCTACTTCCATATCCATAGTTTAATTCATCTGATCGTCGTCTGGCTTAGCTAGATCGAACCTTCGCGGAATTTTTCGTGAAGTCTTTTTGTGGCGGGCGATGCGGCGGTTTCGATGAAGCGATTAGCCAACAGTAGCCAGCGCAATTTAGACCAGGCGTTGAGTCTCGCGTATTCACGCAAAGCGTCGCTTGAAACGGCGTAATAGAATCCTTTGCCTTTGGGAATCCTAATCTTCCTGTTTTTCACGCATCACCTTATGGAGCATGGCGATGTCCGCCTGGTCCTGGAGGCGTCCAGCCTTGGATTTGAGTTTTATCAGATCGTTAAAACTAACGACCGGGATAGATAGTTTCGCGGCTTTGATGATATTGCCGCGACTTCGCGCTTGCTTGAAATCTATGGGATTTTCTAAGAATATATCGATCTGGCCATGTGGCGGCCTAGGATCTTGAAAAGTGAACACAACGGCGCCTTTCTCCTTAGTCCATTTTTTTCTCATGCTTTCATCGGCCAGATCGGCGGCGTTAACGTTGACTCTTGGTTTGTAGCCCAATCTTTTCATCGCTTGCAGCAGCCTGGAGATGTTTTTCTTTTCTAAATCGAGCATCAGATCCAAATCCTTGGTCATGCGTGGCACGCCCAGTAAGTTGACCGCGATACCTCCGACGACTAGATAGCGCACCTTGTAATGAGCCAGGGCCTGGAAAGCCTTTTGATACAGGATTTCTTCCATAAACTATAGTTTAACTCATCTAACTGTTGCCCGGCGTTTCTGTGGGGTCGTCTCTTGTGGGATTTCTTCTTCCCCAGTTTCTTGGGCCTCGGGCAAGACTTCCTCCACCCGGGCGCGGGCTGGGGGCTCTTCGACCGGCTCGACGCGCAGTTTCGGCGCGGTTAATTCCCGCGCGGCTTCCAAAGCCTTATTATGACGCGAGATTGAGAAATTTTTATTGTGCATTATTATCCTATGGTTAATAATTGCATACCATACGATTGTCGCATACATTGTTGCGACAGGCGCAATGTATGTTGCTAGAGTTGCCGACATAGTGCCAGGAAACCAATTCGGTATAGCGTACATGCCGGAAATTGCCGCTGATCCAAGCATGGCAATTAAGATTGGATTCTTCTTGGCCGATATCGACCTATTACCATAAAATCCACGCTCAAACCCCCGCGCTGCAGCCGCATGCAATCCTCTATCATATAGATAAGCAAAAGGTTTACGCTCATCGATTTCCAATGTCAACATTTCTGCAATGTACCGTAAATCTTTATCTTGTTTTGGATCCAAAATGATTTCATCTATTCGCTTACGAAATCTAAGATCATTGGATAATCTATCTGCCATGTTCTCATCCCGCTCAAAGGCCTCCCGTAATTCTTGCAAAGTCGCCCGGAGTTCATGCGAATCGCTGGCCTTCTTTAACACCGTCTTGCGCGCCTGCTTATAATCGATCTGCGACGGCGGCGCATTGGTCCTGTAAGCATTACCCTTAGTTACTTCAGCCTTATCGCTCTGCCTTTTCCCCCACCCCGCAGGCAGAGTCCCGCCGATGGACGCCAGTCTTGCCCGCTCCGGGCTTACCCCCGCTTCGAGCAACCGTTCCAGGCGCTCTTCTGGTTTGACTTGCTCCCAATCGATCGTACCGCGTTTCTCCGCTGGCAGGATACGTTCGGCATTGACCTCGAAATGTCCCGGGGTCATGGCGGCCAAACCATCGCGTAGGCCTTGCGTTCCAGGGTCGCTAGCCTTATAATTATCTTGAGGATTCAAACTATGTCGCTTAATAGATACATTTCCATTGATCCCAAAATCTGTGGCGGAGCCCCGTGCATCAAGGGGCATCGCATCCCGGTTTATATGATTCTGGAGCTCGTTGGGGCGGGAATGAGCTCTGATGAGATCCACTCGCGGTGTTACCCGCAAGTCTCCAGTAAAGCCATCAACGCCGCCGTTACTTACGCCGCTCGCGTTTTGCAAACTGGCCGGACCTACCCCATTGCCCGCGCCTAAGTTCCGGTTGCTTTGTGATGAGAATCTGCGCGCCGAGTTTATCGGCTGGCTTCGTTCGGAGGGCCATGACATAGTCAAAGGTCCTGAAGGTTTGTCGAACGGTTCGCTTTTTTCGATCGTCATCAAATCCCGCAGGATATTCTTGACCCGTGATGTTAATTTCATAGACCAGGATGCATATCCGTCTTTTAAGGCGGCGGGAGTGGTTTTCTTAAAGACCGGGTCAGGTTCTTTTGAAGACCTGGTTTCCGCTTTTAAAACGCTTTTTTCTTCAGTCCGACCCAAGAATCTGCGCGGCAGGCTGGCAGTCGCTACTCCTTCGGATTTCAAGATCGTGTCCTGACTAGGCGCGTTCACGATCGTTCGTTTCCCCCACCCTGACGGCAGAGTTCCGCCCAGGGTGCGTAAGCGGATTTGTTCCGGGTCGACGCCTAGGTCTTCTAAGACCTCCAACCGGTCCTGGGGTTTGATGGCTTTCGGATCGATGCTCTTGCCTTTCTTGTCTGCCGCCTCGCGCATCGGCTTGCCGTAATTGACCTCGAAGTAATTCGGGGGCATCTGGGCCAAGCGCTGGCGCAGGTCTTGGACGTTAACGCCGTTGCCTGGGTCAGTCCTGCCCTGATCGCCGTAGATTTTGTTCTTTGTCCAGCGCAGCAGGGTGAGTAGTCCAATGATAGGCGGACTCATCAGAGTCATCGTCAGTATGGTCATAAGGCCAGACGCAAGCAGGAGATCACCCGGGGATAGGTATACCCGCGCAAGCAGTATGTAATCCAATACGCCATGCAGCCGGAAAATATCGGCTGTATTCAATAACATCCCTGAAACGATAGGAATGGCGCCGAGGCGTATGGATTTGGCAATCAAGGTGAAGCTTCCTGATTTAAGGCTGATACCTGTGCTCTTTATAAAACCATGAAGCAGCCATAGCATGGGAAAGATGGAAAGACCCGTAAAGAGTAATTTATTGTATGCGCGCTCCGGCACGTAATGTATCACCATTCTGGGTGTAACCTTCTCTGATTCGATCTCCCGTTCCCAATCATCAGTAGTCAGAGTCTGCCACGAAGCTGGTGGTCGATGGCTCAAGATCGACTGGTAATGATCGGTAGCTGGCCGGACGTCTGATGGATTATCTAGTGCGATATATATCTGTTCCGGCAAGATTGCAGAACCGATCCCAAAGTTCAATAGGATCAAAGTCAAGGGTAGGATGGCAAAATCTCTGACCAACTTTAAACCGGTAGTGTCATGCGCGGGTTCTGTGCGTTTGTTTCGTTCTTTCGTTACTGATTCCGCCGCAAGCCCCCCGCCCATGGAAAGTAGATCGATTTCCTCCGGGGTGAAGCCTAGAGATTCCAGCACAGCGAGACGTTCTGCAGGTTTAATGGCGTCAAAGTCGATGTCCTTTTTTTGGCGCTTTGCGCGCTTGAGGACTTCGTCTTTGAAATTAGTCCCCCAAAACTCCCGGGTGATACGATGAGTCAGGTCATGGCCGGGCGATCCGGGTTCCAATAGCGAAGCGGCATCGATAGCGTAGTCGGTGTTTGCGGGTTCCTTTGTGGAGAGAGGAGTTCCTCGTCGTGTTCCCCATCCCGCCGGCAGAGTTCCGCCCAGGGTGCGTAAGCGGATTTGTTCCGGGTCGACGCCTAGGTCTTCTAAGACCTCCAACCGGTCCTGGGGTTTGATGGCTTTCGGATCGATGCTCTTGCCTTTCTGGCTTGCCGCCTCGCGCATCGGGTCGCCGTAATTCACTTCAAAATAACCCGGGGTCATCTCGGCTAAGCGTTGGCGCAGTTCGTGGCGATCGATCGTCAGGTCCGGTTCTTTGGGCGTGATGGTCTTATGCCAGAGAGTCGTATTGGTCGGTTGCGCGCTATTGGGGTTTAATCCGATGTCGTCATAGATCTGGGTTTCCGGTCTGCCACTACCGGCATCCGTCAAGGCGCGCAGACGTTCGATCGTCCTAGTGGCATTGACGTAGGATGAGTCATATTTGGCCGCGCCACCGTAGAGGCTGGCGGCATATTGCTCGGCTAAGCGCAGGGGCTGGGAGAACTTCTCTTCAATGGCGCTTAACACCGCGTTGACCGCTTGATCGCTCTTGCCTTTTTGTAGGTAGACCCCGTTAAGCAAGGCTACCGGCTTACCTTGTTCGTTTAAGCCAAAGGAGCCAAAGACGAAGCCGATGGCCTGGCGTCCCGCAGTGATCCCCGGTGGTGTTTCTTCGATGAGAAAGACGAAGGACAATGGGTCTTTATAGAGCCGGGGCACATAGAGATTGGCGTTTTGTCCGTGCCCGCCCCAGTCCGAGGTAAAACAGCACTGCGCCGCGTCGGCGAAGCGCAGATAGGCGATCAGGTCTTCCCGTTTATCCAGATAGCGCACGGTTACGGCTTCATGGCGGGTCCCTTTGCCCACGCGGGCTAAGCGGGCCTCTAAATCCGCATGCTTGGCGAAGATGGCCTGGGCGTGGGCTTGCCATTCTTCAAGGAACACGTTTCCCGCTTCATGCAAGCCCAAGCCTTCCTTAAGCAGGCGGCCCAATAGCTCATGGGAACCCGCTTGTTCGATAGCTTGGACTTGGGTCAACAATGCTTCCTTGCTTAAGGTTCCCGCTTTGGTCTTCTGGCGTAGGGCTTGCAGCAAGTCTTTCCTATAGTTCTCCAAGCCTTGGGAGAGCGTCTTTAAGTCAACGGATGACTCTTGTCCTTTACCGGAGAGGACGGTCTCTAGATCAGCGGGTAAGACGCCTTTCTTGGCCAGCTTGTTCCAGGCGGGAGCCAAGTCTTCTTGGGCTTGCCTGGCTAGCGCTGGCTGGTTGCGCTCGACTTGCTCGATGGCTTGCGTTAGGTCGGCTAATCCTTGCGCTTGCTTTAAGTGGCGCAAGGACTTTGCATACACGGCATGCTTTAGCAATAAGCCCAGTTGCCGCGGGCCTAATAAGTCCGAGGCTTCCCGCGCCAGCGCCTGGCGCTCCCCTTCTTGACTGAAGTCTAAGCGCACGGTCAACACCCGTTCGCCTTGTTTGACGGGGAAGCGGCCCGCTTGCAAATCTTGCGTGATGTCCTTAGCCGCTTGGGGCGTATGCCCCTGGGCGACCAAGGCTTTCTCGAACTTAGCCAATGGCGCGGGGTGGTACTTGAGCTCTTCAGCGGCTTTTAACGACGCGATGAACTTGGTGCTGTTATGCGAGTTGATCAAAGCGAAGCGGGTTTGTCCGCCGTGCAGGGCATAATAGACTTTGGCTTTATTGGGGTCTGCGAGTAAATGCCGGGTAAGCTGGTCCGCGTCCTTGACCGCATCG
>JBBTGF010000073.1:0-2493 GCA_038041525.1 Elusimicrobiota bacterium
TTTTGACGGTCTGTCCTTCAAACTTCCGCCTAACGGCATCGTCGGCGTCATCGGACCTAATGGCGCGGGCAAGACCACGCTATTTAAACTCATTATGGGCAAAGAGAAGCCGGACGCGGGTACGTTCAAAGTCGGCGAGTCGGTGAAACTCGGCATCGTCGACCAGGATCGCCAGCTTGATGGGGAGAAGAACGTTTGGCAGGTCATCAGCGACGGTTCTGACACCGTGACTTTGGGCAAACGGCAGATGCATTCGCGCGCGTATGTGGGACGCTTCAATTTTGACGGGCAAGACCAACAGAAGCTCGTTAAGAACCTCTCCGGCGGGGAACGTAACCGCGTGCATCTAGCTAAGACGCTCAAAGAGGGCGCCAATGTCCTGTTGCTGGATGAGCCGACGAATGATCTTGATGTACATACCCTGCGCGCGTTAGAGGAAGCTATCTTGAATTTCCCCGGCTGCGCGGTCATCATCTCGCATGACCGTTGGTTCTTAGACCGCCTGGCGACCCATATCCTCGCCTTCGAGGGTGATTCCAAAGTGACGTGGTTCGAGGGTAACTATCAGGCTTACGAAGAAAGTCGCAAGGCGCGTCTAGGCGAGATCCAACCGAAACGTATCCGTTATAAAAAATTGATGCGTGGCTAGACCGGGGCCTGCTAGATGACCGGCTTGCCTTATTCTTTGGAACTGCAAGTAATGATTTAATGTAGCCATGTCCGTGAAGGAAAAGATCCTTGTCGTCGATGATGAAAAGCATCTCATCAAGGTCTTGGCTTATAACCTGGAAAAAGAGGGTTATCGTGTTTCCACAGCAGCGGACGGCGAGGTCGCGGTGGATATTTTTCGCAAAGAAAAGCCGGATCTCGTCATCCTTGATCTGATGCTGCCCAAACTCGATGGTTTCGAGGTCTGTAAGACCATCCGGCGCGAGTCTTGCGCCGCTGTGTTGATGTTGACTGCCAAAGGTGAAGAAGTGGACAAAGTCCTCGGTCTTGAGCTAGGGGCAGACGATTATATGACTAAGCCTTTCAGCGTGCGCGAACTCATGGCGCGCGTGAAGGCGATATTGAAGCGCATGGTCGTCAAGGGCGCCAAGGTCACGGCGCGTGCCGGCGGTATCGAAGTCGACTTCGAGCGCTATGAGACACGCGTTGATGGCAGAAGCGTGGAATTGAGTCCCAAAGAGTTCGCATTCTTGAAGTGTCTGTTGGTCGCCGATGGCAAGGCGCTGACGCGCGAGCAGTTGTTAGAGAAGGTCTGGGGTTATGATGATTCCGTTGACATCGATACTAATACGGTCGATCAGCATATCGCCAGATTGCGCCAGAAGCTTGTTGGCGAAGCTGGCAGGGTGATCACGGTCAAGAACGTCGGTTATCGCCTCAAATTTGATTGAGCATGGTTGTCGGGGTTGCAGCAGTCGCGATCGGCGCATCGTTGTCGCTGGGTCTAGCCGCATGCGGATTTTATTTTTCTAATCGCCGGTTACGCGACGCGGTCGCGCGCAACGTGCGTTTGCAGGAGGAATACCGGCTGACGGCTTCCCATGCCGTCGGCGAGCGGGCTAGGTATTCTGCGATCTTGGCCAATATGACGGAAGCGGTGGTGGCCGTCGATTCGCGTAACCATATCCTGTTCATCAATGAAGCGTTGGCGGCGTTGTTCGCCGTCCCGGCCAGCGGTATCGATGGATTGCCGTTCCTGCAAGTCATTCGTAATGGTCAGTTGGATGATTTGTTACGGTCAACGTCGCAAAGCCAGCGATCCCAATCGGCTGAAGTCACGGTTTACGCTATGCAAGAGAAGATTTTTGAAGCGCAGACGGCTCCTTTGCGCCAGAACGGTGAGCGCCAGGGCGTTATCTTGGTCTTGCATGACATCACTCGTTTGCGGCGACTCGAAAAGATGCGCCGGGATTTTGTTGCCAACGTGTCGCATGAGTTGCGTACGCCCCTGGCATCGATAGCGGCGGCGGCCGAGACGCTGGCGCAGGGCGCCTTGAGCCATCCGACACATGCAGCCGAGTTCGTCGCCATTATCGAGAAAGACGCCATACGGCTGACCCGGTTGATCGATGACCTGCTCGATATCTCCGCCATCGAATCTGGCTGTCGAGCGCCCCATAAAGAACCGGTTCATTTGGCGCAGATCGTTGCCGAGGCGGTTGCCGCTATGCGTATGCTGGTCGGCCGCAATAACGTCACTATCGAGAGCAGTTCATTGGAAGCGTTGCCCGCGCTGACGGCAGACCGGGGGCAGATGCGGCAGGTCTTCATGAATCTTATCGGCAACGCCGTCAAATTCAATAGAAAGGACGGCAAGGTGACCATTGAGGGCGCATCCGGCGTCGCTGACATCACCGTGTCGGTCAGGGATACCGGTATTGGCATCCCGGCGGCGGATCTGCCTAGGATATTCGAGCGTTTTTATCGTGTCGACAAAGCCAGGTCCCGTGAGCTCGGCGGTACCGGCCTCGGCCTATCCATCGT
>JBBTGF010000074.1:0-4950 GCA_038041525.1 Elusimicrobiota bacterium
GTCGCCTGCCGCCGTCAATGGCTACTTTGAAGAGGCGGTGAAACGTTATTACGCCTATCAGCGTATCGACCCCGTGTTCACGGACAATTATTTCAGACTGGGCTTTGCCCTCTCCAAGCTTGGCCGTTATGCCCAGGCTCGTGAGGAATTCAAGAAATATATCATGGCGTTCAAGTGTCAGGACTATACCGAGAACACCGCGCTCAATTCCCAGATCAATCTTGAGGATTGGGTGGGGCATGCGCATCCTGATCCGCAGGCGTATTTCAATCTGGCTAACGCCTATCTGATGGACGGCGATTATAACCGCGCCGTTAGGACTTATGAGGGCTTTCTGCGTTTCATTAATCCGGGCAATCAGGACATCAGACAGAATTATCAGATGCTGCTAACGCAACGCAAGGATATCCTGGAAAAGATTAAGGTGATGCGCAGCGAACAGAGGCCCGCCGACTTGCCGGCGGCTTCCGCTTCGGGGGTCGAAAGTTCGATAGACAGTCATTGATGCCATGCCAGTATTGTTGCTGGTCATCCACTTCATCTGCCCGTTGGTTTTCTTCACTAATTTCACTAGGAACCCATATCAGACGCAGATAACCTTGCTGCATCTTTGCGTCCTATCGTTGCTGTCATACTGGAGCATTAGGTCGCTGGTTTCCTGGCGTAAGCAGCAAGCCGCCGTCGCGGCGCCTGCGGGATTCTCCTATCATGCCCTCGTGCCGTTAGCCGCGTTCACTCTCATCTGTTGGGTCAGTTGGCTGCACTCGTATCTGACGCATCCGGCGTATTTCAGGGAGTCGGTCATCGCCGAAGGCTTGCGTGTCAATCTTTTCTGGCTGGTCAATTCCCTGGGACCCTTGGCGATCGGTATCGTGATGGGGCTTGAGGCCAAGCAGAAACGCCGTGGTATGTTCAAGCTCGACTGGCAGGTCTTTTTAGGCGGTGCGCTCTTTGCGCTGGGTTGGGTCTTTTATCACCGATTGCGAGCGCCCGACCCGTCGCCGCTGGAAACCTCGTTATGGGCGTATCTTTGGGATCCATACGCTTTTTTCCTATGGACAGCGGCGCTGGGCTGGTTCTTGTATCGTTATAGCGTCATCGGCCAGGATTTGTTCTTCAACTTAAGTTATCTGGTCGGTGTGATTGCCAGCGTCTACGGTATCGGGCAATATTTTGGTTGGGACGTGGTTTGGGCGCGGGTGATGAACCCTTATGGCGCCAGAGCCATCTCGACATTCGGCAACCCGAACTTCCTCTCGCCGTTCTTGACGTTGTTCATGCCGGTGTTCATCGCCGGGTTCTGGCAGGCAAAAGGCAAGGGTGAGCGCTATGCGTTCGCGGCGCTGTTCTTGCTCTTTGAAGCGGGGCTTTTCTCGACGTTGACTAGGTCATCATGGATGGCGGCTGTCGTGGGTACCGGTTTTGTCGGCTGTTTCTGCTGGCGGCGCTCCGACGCCGGCCGCAAGAAGATGCTCGGCGTCATCTTCGCCTTGGCCGCCGCCATGTTCTTTGTCTGGCCGAGGGGCGCAGGTTCGGTGACGCCTAATCCGGTCGGCAGGATCCTCGAGATGCGTGATGCCGTCGAGGTCGCCAGCGACGGCTCCGGGACCATCTACGCTCCGTACACTCAAAGGGTGCTCATCTGGTCGACGTGTTGGCAGTATGTGCGTGAACGGCCGCTACTTGGGAAAGGTTGGGGATTGCTTGAGCTATTCTATCCTTTTTATCAGGGTAGTATGCTTTATGTTAAGAAATTCGAGCCATTGCGCACTCATGCAAATAATGGACATAACGAGATCATCGAAATCTGGACGCAGACGGGGACCATTGGCATGGGCTTGGCGCTGTGGTTTGTCGTGCTCTTCCTGGCCTTGGCGTACAAGAATACCGTCCATGTCGAGGAAGAGGGCGGTTTGCGTATGACGGCTATAGGCATTGCGGGCGGCTTCCTCGCCATGATGGTCGACAATCTGCTTAATGTCAGTCTGCATTTCGCGGTTCCCGGATATTTTTTCTGGTGGTTCGTCGGTATCTTCTTGGCCTTGGCGCCCGCCGTGCGACCGGGCATCTTTTTATCCGCTTACCGCGCGGCGTTGAGTAGGCCAGCGCTACGAGCGGCGGCAGGCGTCTGCGCCTTGTCGATTGCCGGGTTCTGCGGTCAGTATTTTTTCAGGGTATGGTTCGCAGAGTATCATTATTTCCGTGGTTTTGTCTTGCACCGGGAGACCCGTCTGCAGCCCGCGCTTGAAAGGCTGCTTAAGTCACAGGCCATCTTCCCGGCTGAAGTCAACCGTAACTACGAGATCGGTAATGTCTATGCGCGTCTGGGCAATATCGAGAGAGCGATATGGGCCTATGACCGGGCGCTGGCGGCTAACGCGGGATATGACGAGATCTATTTCAATAAGGCCACGTTGCTGTTCAAATCCGAGCGTTACGAAGATGCGAAGGCGAATTACCTCATCAGCCTGTTGATAAATCCGACCAACCGCCTGGCTTATGCGGGTCTTACCAATATCTTCCTGCGTGATACCATCAGATACGCGCCTGATGGCGTGCGCGTATTGTCGCGAGCCAGTCATTTCTTTCCCAAGGATACCGAGATACTTAACAATCTTGGTTCGTTCTATTCTCAAGCTCGTGATAGCGAGCATGCCATCGATTCTTTTCTCAAGGTCCTGGCCGTCGACCCTAGGCATTCGAGCGCGATCAATAACATGTTGATCGAGATCAAGCGGCTCTTGGCTGACGGTAAGCGTGAAGATGCATCCCGGGTGCTTGAACGCTGGATCATGGTGGTCCCGGGTCTGCAATTGCCTCCGGCCCTGGCGGCTTTAAGGCGTCTCTGAAGTCATCTCCGGCTTTAGAATAACCCGTTGCGCTGTCGTTATATTGCTGGTATTCTTAGCGGGGATAGCCATATATATCAATATAAAGAGGTTGTCAGTGTATAAATACCGCAATATAGCGATCTTCATAGTTTTGGGATGTTTTCTGGCGGGCGCGTTCCCTGCCGTTGCCGCGAAGTCCAAGGTCAAAAAAACCGCGCAGGATTACCTACTTGAAGGCATCGACCATTACGAGTCGGGTCAGATGGAGGATTCCATGGAGTCTTTCATGGAAGTCCTGCGTATGGGAGCTCCTTTGGAAGAGTCGGAGCTTGCTAATGAGTACCTTAAGCGCATTGCGCTGCGCTTGGGCGGTCAGCCCGTACACGGCGATCAACTTATGAAAAAACCCGTGGCGGGGTCAGATGACGCGAAGCAAGCGGCCTCCAGAGAGGATCCCAAAGAGGCGCCGCCAACGGAAGTGCCTCCCGAAGCCGCGCAAAAGCTCAAGGAGCAAGCAGCAGAGGCTGCGGCTTTGGCCGAGCGGCAAAAGCAAGCGGGTCTTAAGGCCGCGCAAGAGCAGAGCGGGGACGCCACTGCGGTCTCCGAAGCAGAAGACGACGATGGCGCCGCAGGTCCAAGTCCTACGCGCGATGCTATCCGCGAATATATCGAGCGCAAGTTCGCCCTGGGCCGCGCCCGTATCATCAAGTCGTTGAAACGCTTTGCGCATCTAAGCATGGCACTGCGCGGTCAGGATAAGATCAAGATCATGCTGGTTCCTGAAGAGCTCATCTTCGCCAATGAGACTGCGTATCGTAAAGACTCTGATGCCCTGCTCGATGATTTAGTCGAACTCATCTATCATCATCCCAGGCATCTGGTGAGGATCTATCCCGGGCAGAGCCAGAGCAAGCCCGCGATCATCAATCTGCAAAGGGCCACGGTGCTGGGAGCGTATTTTGGCAATAAAGGTTTAGCGCCGGAGCGCCTGGAAGTCGACCTGCAGGGTGCGCCGGAATTGGTGCTTGAGCGCGGGCAGCGGCGTAAGAATCTCGATCGGCTTTATGAGGATCGCGAGGGACGCATACTCTTCGTGTTCGAAGAGTTCGCCCGCCCTATCGAGCTGCATCATTTTTTCACGCGCTATCTGCCTAAGATGAGCGCGGGCAGGGATTTCCCTTCGTTGTCTTTGGGGGTCTCGCGTCAACGTATCGATGCGCGTATCGGTGAGGGCATGGTCATCGAGCTCTTTGTCAATGCCAATCCTGTCGATGTCGCGCATTGGAGTTTGGAGCTCAAGGATAAGGCGGGTCTGGTGGTTTTAAGCAAGGATGGCAAATCGACGGCTTTAGAGAGCATCTATTTCGAGGGCAGACGTGGACCCGGCGAGAATTTCGAGATCTTGCCTTCCGGTAAATACAAGTTGACTGCCGACGCCTTGAACGTGGCGGGCGGTAAGATCGAATTGATGAAGGAGATCGAGATCATCGGATCGGTGGTTCCCGTGGCGCCCAAGAAGCTGGCGGAGAACAAGCCCGCGTCGCCTGTCGCAACGCAGGCTGCTAAGGCTGAAAAGGACTTGTTGACGCTTAAGAAGCCTGCACCGCCGGCCGTCAAACTAACCGATAACAAGGGGCCGGCGGGGCGGGCTTTGCCCGCAAAGAAGAAGACTGCGGTTTCCAAAGCCCCGGCTGTCAAGCCGCCCGATACCGGGCCTGCCAAAGCCCAGGAACTCAAAAGCGAAGCGCAGATGTCGCCTGACAAGGTGCCCGGTTCCGACCTAGCTGGTCAAGTGCAGACCTATATCGTCTCTTTTTATCTTAATCAAAGCGGGGTCAGCGGTTCCCAGCTTGATACATTAAAGAAGGTAGGTGACGCCGCGAAATTCTATCCGTTGCAGCGCTTCAGTCTATTGGGGCTCGCCGGTCCGGATGAGAAGGAGCCTTCCAGTCTTGCCAAGAACCGGGTCAACAAGGTCGCTGAAGTCTTGACCAGCCGTTACGGGGTCGCGAGTTCGCGCATCAATATAGATTATGGTATCGGCGAGAAAGAACAACGGCAAGTCGAGATATTCATAGAGGAATGATATGAAGGGCGTCGCTTTATCACGCTCGCAAAG
>JBBTGF010000075.1:0-1487 GCA_038041525.1 Elusimicrobiota bacterium
CTTAGATACCATGCAGAATATCGGCTTCATCGATAAATCCCAATGGCGCGAAGCGGTCAACGAACCCCTGCGCATCTCCCCCGTACGCCTGGCCGCCAATTCCAGCGACGCCTTCGATTTCTATCAAGCACAGGTCGAGCAAGGGCTCTATGAACGCATGGGCGAAGAGATCATCTCCCGCTACGGGTTGCATGTCTACACCAACATGGACCCTCTGCTGCAAAAATACGCGCATCAAGCATTGCAAGGCTCACCGCATGAAGGCGCGCTCGTCGCCATCGATCCTTTCACCGGAAAAGTCCTGGCCTTGGTCGGCGGCAAGGATTTCTCGCGCAGCCAATTCAACCGCGCCACGCAAGCGAAACGCCAGCCGGGCAGCGCTTTCAAACCCTTCGTCTACGGCGCGGCCATCGCGCATGGCTTCAACCCCGCCAGCATCCTGCATGACGAGAAGAAACAATTCACGTTCGAAGGCAAGAACTGGGACCCCAGGAACTACGGCAACCGCTACTATGGCGACGTACCGTTGCGCCGTGCGCTGGCGCTCTCTTTGAACGCCGCGACTTTGGACTTAGCGGAAAGGATCGGCATCGGCGGCATCATCAGCTACGCGCGCGCTCTAGGTATCGAAAGCCCGATCGAACCTTCATTATCCGCCGCGCTCGGCAGCTACGAGGTCAACCTGCTTGAATTGACCGCGGCCTACGCGGCGTTCGCCAACGGCGGCTCCACCGCGCGGCCGTATCTCATCGACCTGATTACCGACGCGGATGGCAACAGCTTGGAATGGAACATCCCGGACAAACGCCAAGTCATCCCGTTCGGGCAATCCGCGATGATGACCTCGCTTTTGCGTGACGTGGTTCGGGAAGGGACAGCCAAGAGTCTGGCCACCCTCGGCTTCACGCATCCCGCCGCGGGTAAGACCGGGACGACCAATCAGGAGAAGGACGCCTGGTTCATCGGTTACACGCCGAGGTTGTTATGCGGCGTCTGGATCGGCGACGATAAGGCCACGTCGATCGAACTCTCCGCCAGTCAGGCCGCTATCCCCGTCTGGGCGCTGTTCATGAAGAACGCCTTAGCCGGCGCCCCGCCTAAGGATTTCCTAGCGACGACCATGCTTGAGCTCCACAGCATCGACCCCGCTAACGGACTACTGTCAGTCTACGGCTGTCCTGTGAAGAAAGAAGAAGCGTTCATCCCTGGTGAAGCGCCCAAACTCAAATGCACCGATCACTCCGGAGGCCTCAAAGGCTGGTTCGAGGGGTTGTGGAAATGATGCTAACCGGCGTCAGTTGCGCTCTTCGAAGACGGTCAGTACACCGCAAAAACCGTTAGCCAGGACGGAGCCCTCTTGTGTGGACACACAGCCTTGCTGACCGGCGACCTCGAAAGAAGAGAACATCCCGATCAACGGGAACTCGCCTAAATGCTTCCTGATGACATCGATGTCATAGTTCTCTTCAGAATACAGGTCATGCCCG
>JBBTGF010000076.1:0-2599 GCA_038041525.1 Elusimicrobiota bacterium
GGGATAGAATATTCGAATTCGCGGGGAGGCGTGATCCCTATGGGCAGAGAGACGCTTGCATAATAGGTCTTAATCTCTGCCGGTCGCGCCGGAGGGGTTGACGCGGTGATCTCGAAAAGCGACGCGGGCTCCTGGGGCATCAGGGCAGACCCCTGGGAAGCTTATTTTTTTGCGGTTTCTTTCTCGGCTTTCTCCGGTTTCTCTTCTTTGTCGTCTTCGAGCTTGGTCTTTAGGGCGCCTGTCTCGCCTTGCGCGTGTTGCGCGGCTAAAGCGGCTTCCAGAGCCTTCATCTCTTTGGCGATGGTCTTCTCGTCGATCTTGTTGCTCAAGATGTCGTCGAGAGCCTGGTTTAAGATCTCGTTCTTGCGCAGGTGGAGGTATTCTTGTTTATGCTTGAGTATCTTTGACCAAGCAATCGCTTTGGTCACAAGTTCGTAGCGTGATCCTTTGTAGTCCAAAGACATGGCCTGTACAGTGGCTACCTGGTCTTTGGCTTTGCTGGTTTGTTCGTGTTCTTTCTTGCTCATTGCATCTCCCTTGACTGTCAAAGTCATCGCCTTGCTAGAAAGTCCCTTCCAAAGGACGTTTTGAGCCTTTTGAGCTCACAAGCCCGCGCTATCGCGAGAAAATCAGCGACTGCGTGGCGGATATTGTCATTGATCACGCAGTAATCGTATTTCGTAAGTTCATGCAACTCGGCACGTGCCCGGCTTAAGCGTAGCGCCAGGTCTTTCTCTTTACGCTTCCTAAGCCGGTCGATCCAGGCCTTCTTGTTGGGTGGCAGCAGGAAGATCAGGACCGTGTCTTGCGGGAAACGTTTGGCGATACGCATGGCGCCGTAGACGTCGATGGTCAAGATGACATTCTTGCCTCGCTCCAGATGGCGTAAGATGGCCGTTTTCGGTGTCCCGTAGAACTGACCGTGTACGAGTTCGTGTTCAAAGAGCGCTTTCGCGCGTATCAGAGAGTTGAAACCGGCGCGCGATACGAAATTATAATCGATGCCTTGTTTTTCACCTGGGCGCGGTGACCGTGTCGTATACGACACGGAATGGACGAAATCCTTGTGTTTCTGGACGATGGCCCTGGCTAAAGTCGATTTACCAGCGCCTGAAGGGGCTGAAAGGATAAAGAGCCACCCCTTCTTCTTCATTGCTATCTTCTATTCTAGCAAATCAGAAGGCGGCAGGATCCGTAGTCGAAGTCGGCCTAGCCCTTTAATTTGGAGGCTTCGCGGCGCATCTTGTCAGCCTGATCACTGTGGCTCTGTGCTTGGGCATATGACACATAGCCTAATCCGCCGGAAACGGCAGCGAAAGCGAGGGGAACCGCTAGTGCGCCAAAACTCATCAAGTATGCGGCGCCGGCGACTAACAAACCAATGACGCCCATGCCACCGAAAGCCAGGGCTGCGCCGTTGTTTTCGGTTGTTGACTTGTCGTGTCGTTTGGCTTGCGCGAGCAGGCTCTCGGCCTTGTCAGCGCGTAGGCGTTTATCGTTGGCGCGTAGGCGCTCTTGAAGTGCGGCCTCTTCTTTGGCTTCCCGCGCGCCGCGGCGCGCGGCGGCTAGGCGTTCGTCACGCATGGCTTCCAATGCTTTGATGCGGTTCTCGGTCTGGCCGATCAATAGCTTATAGGCGGAGATATCACCATCAATGGTGCGGATGTTCTCGTCGAGTACGGGGATGGGGTCATAGGGAGCGGCGATAGCTTGTTGCGTTCCGTCAAAACGGGTCTCTGCTGATGCGGCGGCCTGTTCACCGGTCATCGCATGTGACGCTGTCACGGAAATGAAGGAAGTGATGAGAACGAGTAGCGAGGTTTTTTTCATGGCTTTCTCCTTAGAAGTTGAAGTTATCTTATTATCGCAAAAACCCGTCACTTTGTGAAGAGTTCCGAGCGGGGTTTTCGGCTATGCCGGGGTCAGTTTGACCGAGGCAAAACGCCCGGAGGGGACGGTGGCGTCCGTGTTGTAGGGCGGCTTATGCTCTTGCGTCAGTGACCAGAGGGCGTCTTGGTAATCTTCGCTCGTCGCAGGGCCTTTGAGGATGACGAAATCAAAATACAGGTTGCTATGTTTAGTGATGAGGTCTTGCGTCGTGGGTTGCTTGGTCCCAGCGAGATGGTCTTGCAGGCATTGCGCGATCGATGCTTTTCCGGAATATGCGACATAAAGCACTTTCGCGTTCTGCGCTTCGTCGAAGGTGACGAGTTCGTAGATGCCGGGGATGGCGGGCGCGTGATTGGGCAGCGCATCCGGCTTCATGCGGAAGCAACGCTCGGATTCGATGATCTGGAAGGTTTTTTCAGACATTGTGATCGATACGTTCGGCGGTCAGCGCCTCACAGGAATCCGGCAGACCGTTTCGTGGACCGCTTTGCAGGTGATGTCAGCCTTTGAGCCCCGGTATTTGAGAGCGCAAGCGACATCGCTTTTATCCGAGACCACCTTTCCATCCTCGGTGATGACGCATTCTGCGGTGGCGCCCTTTCGCGCGTTGCTTGTGGCTGCGCCGCCCGCTAATGCCAAGGCTTCCGTGACTAAGCGCTGGCTGGTATTCTTGTCAGACGCCAAGCTGATGGTATAGCTGACGGTGTTG
>JBBTGF010000077.1:0-10133 GCA_038041525.1 Elusimicrobiota bacterium
TGCTTCAGGGCTAAGGCGGCCAGGGTCTTTGAGGACTTCCTGGCCTGCTCGATGGTGTCCGCAAACGAACCGATCCTATAAGCTTGCTTAGTCAGATGCGCGGGTCTATCCTGGGGTAGCGACAAGGTCTCCTGTTCGATACGTGCCAATTCACGCTGGGCATCGAGTGTCAGGTCGAGGACTTTGAGCGCCTGGACAGCGCCTTTAGCCGCCGCAAGCCGCGAATCCAAGTCTCCAAGATAGATACCCATGGTCTCTTTCTCTTGACCCAGCGCCCATTCATTAAAACGCGCCAAACCCGCGTCTTTCTTAGCCTGCTGCGACTTCAAACGCTCCACCACTTCAAGATCGGCGATCTTGATCTCGAACTTAGCCGCTTCTTTAAGCGCGCTCTTCTCGCCGTCCCAAAGGTTGACCCTGACTGTGGCCTGCGCGGAGACGAACGAGTTCGACACGGTATCCCATAAAGTCTGTCCGACGCGAATTTCCAGGTCATCTACTAAAGGAATAATATTGACCAAGGGAAACGGCGAGAATAGGCGCTCCACCCAAGGCGGACGTGCCGCAGATATTGGATCGGCGCTGACAAGTTCATTTAAGAACTTCTTCCAGCCTCCGGGTTTGGCCAACGCGCGGCGCGTGGCCTCCAAAGTCAACCTCGGGTTGGCGGCATCGATCGGGATCGACGCGATCTCCCTTGGAAATTCGGCTCCGGGTCCGATGCCCAGATAATTCCTTAATCTGACGTCGGCGGCTTGTAGTTGCCAGCGAGCATGACTTTCTTCAAGCTGCAAGCGCGCTGTCAATAACGGCTCGGCGGTCTTATCATGACGCGCGCGCAGACCCTTGATCTGTTCCATGCGCAAGCGCGCCAAGATGTACTTGTACGCCGTCGCTTGGAATTCCGAGAGCGAATCCTCATATTCCTGCCTTAGATCTTGCAGTAACACTTTGATACGCGCGATCTCGGCGAACGCCTTCTCCTTCTCGACGCGGCTGATACCGGCGAAGATCTCCCCACCGACTTCTATCCCTGACGCGGTCGAATGATTGCCAGGACCGCTCTGCGATTTCCCCGTGGTCTTATCCGTATAACCAAAACCCGTCATCAAACCGCCATGCACGCCGATGCCGGCGCGGATGACCTTCTGCACCTCGATCGCTCTGGCCTCACGCGAACCGATCTCATGCGTGATGGCTTGGATGCGCGCGTTATTCTCGAACACGCGCCGCAATGAATGCGCCAACGACGCGTCTCCTTGCTCTTTAGCATAGGTAGGGAGCATCGCATCGAAACTGTCTCTGAAATCTTCGAGCGTCTTGCCGCCTTGCATGGCACTCTCTGCACGCGCCATGGCGTCACTGCGGATGTCCTCTAAAGTCAACATGCTCTTGATGCCTAGGATGAACGTCGGTATCGCGTTGATACGGCTCGTCCCGTAAGAAGCCGACATCTCCGACGTCGAGCCCAACCGCAGATTGATCCCGGCCCTGCCCGTATATTTATCCCCATAACGCGCGCCCTGCGCCTCGAGCCGCACGCCTCCCGGCAGATAATAAGCGATACGCCCGGAAGGCTCGAGCTCCCCGTTCTGGTCCCACGCCGCGCGCGCTTCGCTGCGCAAAGTGGTGCGTTCATTGAAAAGTTTAAAATGGATCTCCTTGACCAAACGCGCGCCCTTCCAAGTCTTGTCATAATCATCCATGAACTTCTCGCGATAATCCTTGGAAACCGCGTTGCCGCCGATCTCTTCCTTGGCGCGCTCCCGTTCCAAAAAGAACTCGATAGCGAACGTCTGCTTCTGCGAAAAGATCTTGGCTAAGTCGAACTCGACGCCGGCATGTTGTTTGACATAACGCAACAACGCGCCTTCTAGAGTCACATATTGTTCCTCCATCGCCAGTGGGTCGAGCGAAGTGTTGACGGTGCGCGCCATGTTATACGGGTCTTGAGCAAAGACCGCCATGAGTTCGGCGTTCAAGCTGATCGCCTCATGGAAATACAAGACCGCCTTGGCCCGGCCGCCTACCGTGTACGGAGAGCACTTTCCGGCATCGCCCGGAGTACCGATGATGTCCTGGCAATTATCCTTATCCAAGGCATTGGACGGAAAATCCCCAAAGCCTGCCAGCGAGATATAAAGCTTATCGTTGAACACCAAGAAGGCCATGTTCTCGAATACCATGGCGCGCATTACGTCACCCTGCTGCAAATTCTGATGCAGATCAAGGACCGTGGTGTTGATCAAACGTTCATCGTCTTTATCCCGATCGAACACCGTGCGGATACCACGACTGCCACGCGACGGGGGCGCCAAGTTTTTCCAATCATAGACCGACAGAGTAAGGTTGTGCCCCGCGATTTCCCCTAAATTACCGAAGCCGAGCAATGCCTCTTGTGAACCATTATCCGCCGCACCTTGCGCCGAACGGATGTCCGTACCCGCCTCGAAATTAACCACGACGTAGAAAGCGTCCTTGCCATCACCGACAGGAATGACTTCATCTTGCCCCACGCCTAAAGACGCCATCCAGCGCCCGACATTGGTATCCCCGGAACTGCCGGAAGCGCCACTTTGTAGCATGCGCTCAACCTTGCTCTTCTGGATGAAGAGCGGGCCGTCCTGAGAACCACCTCCGGCATGCGTGCCGCCATAAAGCAGGTCGCCTTCCAGCAGAGCCTCTCTGGCTTTGGCGAAATTCGGGTCATCGACGTCAGAACGCTCGAAGGCCGCTTCCAGAGCCTGGCGCGCCACGCGCAATTCTTCCAACGTCATCTTGAGTTTATGCTGACCGGCTTTGACTTTGTCATTAGCCAAGATTACCAGCCGTTTCTTCTTCATACGCTCGAGCTGCTCTTCAGCGGCGTCATTCAACGCGCGGCCCATGCGGCGGATGGCGGGATCTTGTTTGGGATTGGCGTTATCTAGCCATGATCTGACGTTCTCAAAATCTTTTTTAAACGGCCCTTCGAGTTCATCGATGAACTCTTGAAAGCTCTCGAGCCCACCGGTGACTTCCTTATAATAAGCCTCTTCAGCGCTATACAAAGTCCCATAGCCATCTTCATAAAGAGCGATGAATCCTTTATAAGTATCCTTATCCGCAGCTTTAAACGGCAGGTAAACGTCTTTAAGGAACGGCAGGTAATCTTTTTCCGCAAACGTCTTCTGCTTGTTTGAGATATCGGATTGTTTTTCAACCAATTTGGCATTCTCAATCTGGAAATAGCTCGGCCCGGAACTAAGGAATTCTTTCTTCCAATAATAAAACTTAAGCGTCTCTTGCGCTAAAGCGCGACCTTTTTTAGAGACATAAAGACCCCGATGAGCCACGCCCTGCGGACCCCCCGCTTGGAACTGCTCGCTGACTAACTTGACGATCTCATCGTATTTCGCGTTCTCGACCGCCCCAAGATCGTCGACGATAAAATGCCGTTCCATATTCAAACCTTCAAGAACATCTTTTAATATCTGTTGAGCCAGCGCCCTACCCTGGTTCATGCGGTTGATGGTGCTTTCATAATACGGTTCGGGCCCGATATCATCATGAAAACCCGCATCCTTGACATAAGCGTTAAAAAGACCATTTAAGGTCGATTCTGCGGTCTTGTACTCAAGGACAGATGTACCAAAATCAATCAAACTCTCTCCCTCGCGCATTTTTAATAATGTCTTCTTCTGTTCATAGGTCGTCTGCATTTCTCTATCACCTTTAATGCCGAGATAATACGCATCCCGGTCTTTTTCTAAGCGCTTGCGCAGTTCAGCGATCGCTTTGAATTCTTTCACCGCCTGGCGGGCTTTCGCTCCAGATGCCTGCAAGCTCACGATCAACTGCTCGCTCCAAAGATGCGCGCTCCTAAAATGCGTGTCCCCAAAATCATCCTCAGTAACGGAGGTCTCTTGACGGATAGGATCGACGACCTTATACGCCTCGATGTACTTCTCTTCAGCGGTCTTTAAGATATCTTCCCAATCAGCGATCTCTTCGTCGACCACCTTAGGATCGAGGAAGGTCGATGTTAAATTGCCGAAATTGCCCTTCAGGATATCCTTGATGCTGTCGATGCTGCCAGCGATATGATCGGCCTTAGCCAACGCATCCTCGGCGTCCTTGATGTCTTCTTTGACTTCATTGATGTCCTTGCCCGATTCGGCGTCAGCAAGTAATTTTTTGGCGATCGCCAGGCGCCTAGCTGCCTCTTTTTTACGCCCTTCAAGGTCTTTGATGTCACTACTGTTCTTCGCTTCCCTATCCTTGCCCCGCTTTTTCAACTCTTTGAGTTTTCCATTAGCCAGTTCAAGGAACACATAGGCGCGTTTAAGCAACAAGACCTGCGTGAGCTCGACGTTAGCTTTCATCATGTCCTGTAAGGCATGTTGCGTGCGTACCCAATTCAAGATCTGCGCGTAGATCGCCTGCATGTCTTCTAAATCCGCGCGGGAACGCTTGTATTCATCCATGGCGCCGGTGACCTTACCGGTCGTCTCAACGACACTCTTTAGTCGGGCTTCCAAGATAGGATCAGCCACGCCGCCCTTGCCATTGATGCCATCTTCAAGGACGATCAGGCTGGCCAGTTCGCTGGCCAATCCATGGATCTGGGAGTCTTTCTCGAAAAGTTTGGCGCTGGCTCTAGGGTCATTCAACTTCTCCAAGAATCCGGCCTCGGTCTCCATGGTTTGCGCGCGCTCTCGCAAACTCTCCAAGTCGACCGTGGCGGCCTTCTTACCCGTAATGACGCGCGCGGCTGACGGGTCTTCCCTTAATCCGGTGAATACCTCGACCTTGCCGCCGCGCACTTCGGCGTCGAGCGCGCTCTGACGGTCGGACAACTCCGTGGCATTGCCTTCCTCATCAAGAGCGTAGTAATGCACCCCTGCGCTGTCTAGATCTTGGGCGTCCGCGAACTTCCAAGCCGTCTTGCCTCGCTCGTGTCCCGTGCGGTAAACGGCAATGGCATAATTCTCATCAAGCTCGCGTTGGTATTTCTTCTCAAAACCGTCGGTTTTCTTACGCACCGCCTTGCTCGCCGCTTTGACGCCCACCTGCAATGCCGTACGCTTAAGCGGCGCCGTGACGACAACGGACGCGGCAACGGTCTTTTTGGCGCGCTGCAACGCCGCCGCTATGCCTTGCGCGCCACCGGAACTCTCAAACGACTCCCGGCGGGTGACAACTGTCTGCGCCAGTAGTGATCTCTCCGGAACTGGACGCCCAGCCGGTTTAGCTGCGGTGACGGCAATACTGCGTTCATCCAACCTGGGTAATATCTCTAGAATAAATCTACCCGTACCCTTGAATGCTACGGAGCGATCGAACTTTCTACTAAGCAACCTCTGTCTCTGCAAGGCGCGGTCTTGCTTCTGCGTGCCGGATGCCGGGACGGCGGTCTCCAACGCCCTGCGCATGACGTCTACGGAACAGAACTCGCTGACAAGCCGCACGCGCCGCGCTTGCGGCAACTCCAGAAAATCCCGTAGAGCGCCGATCTTGTTATTCAGCAAAAAATCAGCGAATGCGGGGGCTTGGATGGTTTTAGGATCGGATTGACACAGCGTAAGAACCTGTGATTCCTGGGCAGGAACCACGGGACTAAGGGATGCATCGAAGGCTGCGGCGAGAGGGGTTGTCTCGATTATTACCGCTAACGCTACTGATGCTATCGCCCGATATACGGTCTTAAGGGCGTTCATCTTAGGGTCCACCTACCTCCCGCCGTTAGAACCGCAGGGAAGCCTTGGCTTCCAGCTTGCGCCCTGACGAGGGGCCGACAGACCCGCTGATGATAGACAGATTATATGACATCGGTTTTAAACGACTTATCGGACTTTTATTGGGTTTGGGGAGCTGAATACTGAATAAAGGTCGACTCTGTCATTCTGGGCATAAGTCTGTCATTCTGAGGCCGCATCGCGGCCGAAGAATCCCTTGGATATCCCGGCAGATCCTTCGCTTCGCTCAGGATGACAATAGTCCTTGCTTCCCTCGCCTAACACCAACTTGGTATGATATCTATGTTAAATTTTGGTCCAGGGTCCAACCCCGCAGAAGGATCTTAACGGATTCTTTTGCGGGGTTAATTTCTGGCGGTAACTCCAATGGCCCTCTGGGCCATCCGCCGCACTTTGACCTCTGGTCAAAGTGTTATCTACTTCTTAAGTTTATTCTTGCTTTCCCCAACAATCCCCAGTACGCTGATTATGCACAGACCCATGAGTCTGTGCGCGTGCCATGAAACTGGGTATTGCTCTTAAGCTATTCCTCATCCTAGTCTGCCTTTCTCTGATACCTTTCATGATCATCGGCTGGCAGCTCTTGACGATCAATCGCCGTGAAGTAGTCTCAAGTACCCTTGAACTGCAGAGCAAGGTAGCCGAAGCGCTCGCTGCCAGCGTCAAGGAGCGGATCCTCGATGCCACGACAAAATTAAGTTTTCTAAACAATACCCTCAACCAAAAAGATCTATCGTTCATACAAAAACAAGGACTACTGAAAGCCTATCTGCAAGCAAATCCTAATATCCTTGAAGTAGCCATCGTCGAGCGCGCCAGCGGCCAAGACCTCATCAAACTGTTCCAGAACGACTATGGCGGACTCATCGGCGCACACTCCGGCGCTCTCTGGAACGACGCCAAAAGACTCAAAGAAGGTTTTCTCTGGGAATTCCGGCCGTCGGGCCTTGACGATGGCCTGCTGCATGGCGTCTTTTACGCGACATTAGATGATAGATGGCTCATCTTCATGCGTGAGAACTTCTCTGATATGGCTAAAGCTATCACAGAGAACCGGTTTGCCGGGACAGGCAGCGCCTACTTGATCGACAGGCAGGGCCGCGTGTTCAATGGGGGCTCCGCGGCGATGGCGATGCTTGCCGAGTCTGCACTGACCGCTACCGCCATCCAGAACGTATCGACGATGGGATCACTGCACTTCAAAGACCCGCGATCCTCGGTAAAGTTCGTCGGTTCATGGGCGCCTGTGGCGCTTAAAAACGACACCCTATGGATCCTGACACAACAATCCCAAGATGACGCCTATGCCGCGCTGCGCGCGATGGAGCGACGCGGCTTGTCTTTGCTCGTCTTCGCGTCCCTAGCGGGAGCCATCGTCGTATTCTATGCCGCCAAGAGGATCAGTCGACCCGTGTTGAACTTAAACCGCGCCGCAGAAAAGATCGCTGATGGTGATTTCAATATCGGACCATTAGCCGACAGCGGCAGCGACGAAATGGCGCTCTTGACCAAGACCTTCAAAGCCATGTCCTCGCGCCTGAAGCAATTCGCCGATATCCAGGTCGAACGCCTGCTAGCGGAAACCACCAAGATGGAGACTACCATCTCCTCGATGACGGACGCCGTCTTGTTGTTACATGGCAACAAGATCATCCTATTGAATGACCCGGCCCGCACGTTGCTTAATCCGGGATTGACGCGTGAAGACATGCTCAACTCCTCTCTTGAAAACATCATCGACCCGGAAAGAAAGCGTCTATTTTTAAAATCAATCTACCTGCTGCTTAAAGACCCTCTGACCGCCCAAGTCGTGGGTTTCAATCCGACGCCCAACACGCATCAAGTCCTGGATATCCGTTACAGACATATCGAGGCCAAGCGAGAAAACTCGATACTACCCATCGGCGACCTTTTCATATTCAGAGACATCACTCTGGAAAAAGAGATCGAACAAATGAAAGATGATTTCGTGCATATGATCACACATGACCTCAAAAACCCTTTGACCTCGCTAAGCGGGTTCATCGAAGTCTTGGTCGACGGCAGCATGGGTCCATTAAATGACGTGCAGCAGAGCGCCGTCAAGCGCATGTCCAAAGCGGTACTTTTCCTCAACATGATGGTGAGCAACGTCCTTGATGTCTTCCGTGTGGAACATGGCCAACTTAAGCCCAATCTATTGCCGTGTAATCTACTGGAGCTGGCTCAAGATGCTTTGGAGATGTTCAAGGGTAGCGCGCAGGCTTCCAAGATCTCGCTAACGCTCAAGGGCTCGGATGCGCCCAAAGAATCCTACCTTGCCGACTGCGACACCAACCTGATCAAGCGTGTCCTGTTAAACCTGCTGTCCAACGCCATGAAATATACCCCTTACAATGGCAATGTTGAACTCGAACTCTCCCCAAACCCCGCAAACATCGGAGTCGGTATCCGGGATTCCGGTGAAGGCATCCCCCAAGAAGCCATCAACCAGTTGTTCAAGAAATACGGACAGATACGGGGGCGTTCCAAAGAAGGCACCGGCCTAGGGCTACTTATCTGCAAAGAAGTCATCGAAGCCCATGGCGGTAAGATCTGGGTCGAATCAACGACAGGGAAAGGGTCGACGTTCAAGTTCATCCTACCTAAACATGCGTCACAAAAATCCGGTTGACTTGACGGTCTTATCACTCGTCGCGTGGCTGACGTTGCCTTGCGCCGCCGCGGCCGACTCGGGATCGCGCTATATGCAGAATGTCTTAGTCGAACCCGGCGACACTCTCTGGTCTTTATCTCAACGCTACCTCAAAGACCCAAAAAAATGGCCACAGATCATCGAACACAACCCCCTCCCAGGGGCGGACCCCTCGGTCACCTTGCCAGGAAAGACTTTGAAGATCCCCGTATTGCTGATCAAAGAATCACTTCGCGCAGCCAAACTCATCGAACGCATCAATATCGTCACTTATAGGGAGCGCGATTCAGCGCTATGGCAACGCGCCACGATAGGCTTACAATTACGCCAAGATGACGGCATCCGTACCGAAGAATCATCCCGCGCTTCGATCCAGTTCGCCATCGGAGAGAACTTGAACCTCGGACCCAATTCCTTCGCGGTCATTAAACCCGAGGCGCTAAATGACGACCTCCCCGGAGGCGCGTCGCTATTGAGCGGCGAGGTGCGCTCTCGCGGCGTGCGTCTGGTGACCCAAACAGCGCTCATCGTCCCTAAAGATAAACAGACTGATTATCGCGCCAAGATCGAGAAAGACCTCTCGACGATCGTGCAAGTCTATACCGGAGCCGCCGATGTCAGCGCCAAAGGCAAGACGATCACCCTTAAAGAAGGTTTTGCCACCAAAGTCGCCGTTGGTTCAGCGCCAAAAACTCCCTCACCTATCCCCTCCACACCGAAGATGTGGAGCGGCTCGGGACCTTTCCTGCCGGGAGTCCTCGGCCAAGAGCGTCCGCTAGGGGCCCTGATCATCCAAGATGGCAGGATTATGTTCAATATGCCCGCAGCAGACAATGGGCCTAAGACCGGGGTCGGTTCTGTCGCAAGAAAAAATCTGGATAAACTGGAATTCTTCCGGGTACAGCTCGCTGCAACACAAAAATTCGAGGACGTGCTCTGGGACAAGGTGTATCCGATCGACTTAGGGATACGCCTAGCTGATACCAAGCTTAAAGATGGAGACTACTACCTAAGGACGGCTTATATCGACCAGTTGGGATTTGAAAGCGATTTCGGTGTACCTCAAAAGATCTCCATCGACACCAAATTTCCCCTGCTACAGATGCTCGACCCAAAATCGACATCAATCCTGACGCGTCTTAATCCGATGCCTTTGCGCGCGCGTACCGAACCCGGATCGACGGTCCTCATCAACGGCAGGATCAATCAACGCCTTGATGACGAGGGCGTCTTCACGGAAGACGTCCTACTCAAACCGGGGAACAACTCGGTAAGCATCCTCGCCTTTGACAAATCCAGCAATAAGAACGAACTCACTATCGATGTCTTCTACGAAGCGGAAGGCGTCGACATAACGACTCGCAAACTCAAAGGGGAACGCAGGCCAACGACCGGGAAAACCTCAGAGGAAATCAAGGCTGAACGGGTCGCGCGCCTCACCCTGGCATTGATCACTGCAGTCACCATCGCATCGATCGTCTTACTGTTGGCATTCTGACCGGCGCTCATTGTGCCTGAAAAAAATCCAAGAATTCGGTAACGCCTGGGTTGCGTTGCAAGCAATCGAAGATGCCTCCCTCGGCTCCTTTAAGACAAACCGCCCAACCCCAGCGCATCGGATCGCGTCCTGCCAACACCGCTTTAGGGAAATGCACAGTCAAAGCATCGCCTTGGACCGACACTGCGTCACTAGCGGAAAAAACCTGCTCTTTATCGCGCCG
>JBBTGF010000078.1:0-3619 GCA_038041525.1 Elusimicrobiota bacterium
TATGATGCGCATTACATCAAGGAAGCCTCGCAGGTGCGTGTCTACAAGCGGGCTGCGGATTGTCTTAAGTCCCTTAAGGCGGCGGGTTTCAAGCTTATCGTTGTCACTAATCAATCCGGCGTGGGTCGCGGCATCGTCACCAGCGGCTCCGTGAAGTCTGTCAACAAAAAATTGCAAGATACCATCATGGCTGACGGAGGGCCTAGGTTTGACGCCATCTATATCTGTGAGCATACGCCAGAGGCGCATTGCCACTGCCGTAAGCCTAAGATCCATTTTGCCAAGCTGGCTCGTCGCGCGTTCGGGTTAGACTTGGAACGCTCATATTTCATCGGCGATAAAGATTGCGACCTTGATTTTGCCCGGCGCGCCGGCTTACGCGGTATTTTAGTCAGGACTGGCCATGGAGCCAAGACTTTCAAGATGTTGGTATCCCATGGACACGGCGGCGCAGACCATGTGGCAACGGGGATTAAGGGGGCGACTGAGTGGATCTTGAGTCAAGATTGCAACCCTTAAGAGCGCACTGGAGGTCGTTCGTCGCTTCCAGGCGCGTGAACGCTAACCAGATTTTCTTTCTTTTTTCAGTCGTACTTTTGACGCATCCAAGGTATGTTTTTTTCTTCATCATAGGATTCGTCATTGCGCTCTGCGGCGCGCTATTGCGGGTCTGGGCCAGAGGTATGCCTAAGCGGCAGGAAACGGGATTGTTCCGCGAGGGGCCCTATCGCTATTTGCGACATCCGATGTATGCCGGCACCTTCCTTGAAGGTATCGGGGTATGCGTCGCGTGTTTCAGTATCAGTCATTTTCTTTCCTTCGCTTTGTTCATCATATTGGCCGTGGGTTATTTCGTTTTGGTATACAAGGAAGCGATCCTGCTTGAGGAAGAGAAGCTCTTCGCCGACCATGGTCATAAATGGGATGATTACGCTAGGCGTGTCCCGGCGCTGCTCCCCGTACTTGAAGACTTGCGCTGGCTAAGTTATCGCGATATCATGGGTTTTCGTTTCAACAGGTTTGAGAACACCGGGGAATGGAAAGGGTTCGCGGCTTTTTTAGGGGTTTTTGCTTTCTTGTGGTTTAAGTTGGTGTATAGGTTATGAAGCGCTTCTTATTCTTAGTAGCGCTGTTGGGTTTCTTGAAGCTGCCTGCACATGGCGGCAATGACGCTACGCCTGCGGCTGACCTTGACATAGCGCAGCTTGAAATCACCGACGCCGCCACAGTCGAGGTAGCGACCGTGGCGACGGTTGCGTTGGTGGCAATTTCCACGCGGATGGCCGAGCACGCGCTCAAAGCGCAGTCTTTAGCCGGCGTCGCCAGGACGCTGGGTCTTGGCAGCGAGGAGTATGTGTATAGGATATCCTGGGGTGCGCTTAAAGTCGGACGATCGACTCTGGGCGCTCCCGATGCCGTGACTATCGACGGCAAACCGGCCTACCACATCGTTTCGACGGCCAGGACGTCGTCATTCTTCGATGCGTTCCATAAGGTGCGTGATAGCAACGAGGCGTGGCTCGATTCGACGAACTTCATCTCACGAGGATTCGGTAAGCATCTTAAAGAGGGTAAATTCTTCCGCGAGGAGATCGTGGTCTTTGACCATGAGGCGGGCGCTTATAGCGCCACTGTCAAGAATAAGAAGGGCGAGGTCAAGAAGGAAGCGGGTACGATGAAACCGTATTCTTACGACGTCTTGTCCGCCCTGTATTGGGTGCGCGCGCAGGACCTAGTGGTCGGCAAGGAATATAGTATCGACGTCAACACCCGCAAAGACTGGCCGCTGATGATACGCGTCAAAGGGACGAAGAAAGTCAAAGTGCCGGCCGGAGAGTTCGATTGCCTGATCATCGAGCCGATGATGCGCGATGAGGGGATTTTCGTGCAGAAAGGTAAATCCATGGATATCTGGCTTACCAATGACGCGCGCAAGATCCCGGTGAAGGTACAAGCCGAGGTGTTCATCGGTTCAGTCAAAGCGGAGCTTGAGGAAATCGTTTACAAGCAGTAGAATGATTTGTTTTTATACATCGCTTAGGCTCGCAATGATAGGGGCATGGCGTATTAAAGTCAGATAGGAGGAGACATGGCAGAACTCATCGTGGTAGTCAGCAAGATAAAAAAGCTGGTCAAGGAGGCTGGGTTTCGCACAGGCGCCGATTATATCGATGCCCTTTCAGTGAAAGTCGAAGCTATGGTGCGCGCCTCGGTCGCTAAAGTGCAGGCAGAAGGCGGTAAGAAGACATTAGGTACCGAAGATTTGTAGAATATCTCCGTAGTCATATACTCCCCCGATGCAATTCAAGGATTGGATGGATTTTGCTCTATACGATTCCGGTACAGGGTATTATGCGACCAATCTTGATGCTAGTAAAGACTATATAACCGCTCCCAACTTCGGCCCGTATCTGGGCTGGGCTTTGGGCCGCGAGATCGTCCGCTCCTGGAAGGCATTCCCTAACCTTGTCGCTCCCGGGGCGTTTTCTTTAGTCGAAGTCGGCTGCGGGGCTACGGCTGGACTTACCGCATCCGTTTTGCGCCAGGTGCAAGCGGAGGCGCCGGAGCTTTTTGCCAAGACCCAGGCGATCTTGGTCGACCGTAGCGCCGCGCGCTTGCAGTCGGCGGTGACCAGGCTCGATGCGCTGTATCCGGGGAAGGCGTTCGCCTGCCCTGATTTCATGCAGATCCCTAAAGTCAACGGTTTCATCTTCTCTAACGAGCTCATCGACGCCATGGCGGTGCATATCATCCGCAAGAGCGCGCAGGGCGGCGTCGGCAGCGCTTACATAGAAGTCGATGAACAGAATAAGCGTACGGTCAGATGGCACGCGTGTGATGACCCGGTCATAGCGTCTTACGGTCATGACATCCCGGAGGGGGTCTCTTACGCTCTTAATACGGATGCTTTGGACTTCCTGCAAACAGCCGCCGACAGGCTCGAGCACGGTTTTCTTATCACCATCGATTTCGGGGACATGCGTCCGGAGTTGTTCCATCGCTCTGCGGTGAAAGCGTTCCTGCAGCATCGCGTCAAGGATGTGGATTTTGACAAACCCGGCAGCGAGGACATCACCTCGCCCGTTGATTTCACCTTGTTGATGGATCACGGCGCCAGAGTCGGGCTTGAGACCATGCATTATGAGACGCTGGGGAGCTTTCTCTTGCGTAATGGGGCGCAAGAATTGTTTAATAAAATGTCGAACGTCAGTGCGATGAATGAGAATCTTAGGTTGAAAACCCTCATCCATCCCTTTGGTTTTGGTGAAGATTTCAAAGTCTTGATCCAAGGTAAATAGGATGCTCGATTCGGCAACTATCGCGATATTCGCAATCGTATCGGTAGGTTTCGCGGTTTTGCTGTTAGCGCTCGCGAGCTTATTGCGCGCCAAATTCCGCGACGACGTCAAAGAGACTGTCTATGAGTGCGGTATGCCCACCCAGGGCGACACCGAGATCCGTACTAACATGAGATTCTATACCTACGCATTGCTTTTTGTGCTTTTTGACGTGGAGACTCTCTATCTTTATCCTTGGGCCGTGGGCGCCAAAGACTCTGGACTCCAGGGGCTTGCCGTCATCGGTATTTTCGTCGGGATGTTGTTGTTGGGACTCTTTT
>JBBTGF010000079.1:0-10333 GCA_038041525.1 Elusimicrobiota bacterium
CAGGGGATCGAATGCATCATGCCCGCCAGCGGGGTGATTACGGCAGTCGAGCCGGTGATGAAGGCGTGCGGCGGGACCTGGGTCGCTCATGGAGCGGGCAATATGGACCGCGAGACGGTCGATACCCATGACAGAGTGCGCGTCCCTCCGGTGGAGCCTGCGTATTCATTGCGGCGCGTCTGGCTGACCAAGGAAGAAGAGAACGGGTATTATTACGGGTTCTCCAACGAAGGTCTTTGGCCGTTGTGCCACATCGCTCATACCAGACCCGTGTTCCGTGAGGCGGATTTCAACGTCTATCGACAGGTCAACGAGAAGTTCGCGGCCGCGATCCTTGAAGAGTGTAAGAATGATCCCAAACCGCTCATCTTCATCCAGGATTATCACTTTGCCTTATTGCCCAGGATGATCAAAAAAGCCAAACCCGGGGCCAAGATCGCTTTGTTCTGGCATATCCCGTGGCCCAATCCGGAGGCTTTTGGTATCTGCCCGTGGCAACGAGATCTAGTTTATGGCATGTTAGGCTGCGACCTCATAGGTTTTCATATCCAGTTCCACTGTAATAATTTCATGGAAACGGTCGAACGTTCCATCGAGTCGCGTATCGACTGGGAACGCTTCACCGTCATCCATCAGAATCATTCCACCGTGGTCAAGCCGTTCCCGATCAGCATCCCCTTCAAGCCGAGCGGGACAGACTTAAGTATATTCGCTTCTGCTAAAGAGCGGGTGGCCAAAGAGTTGGGGATGCGGCCGGGATATCTTGGAGTCGGCGTCGACCGTTTGGATTACACCAAGGGCATCATCGAGCGCTTCCACGCCGTCGAGCGATTCCTTGAGAAGAATCCGCGTTATGTCGGTGATTTTACGTTCGTGCAGATCGGCGCTCCGAGCCGAGAACATATCGACCGTTATAAAAGGTTCATCGAGACCGTCGGTTATGAGGCGCAGCGGATTAATGATAAATTCCGCAACGACCGCTGCAAAGCCATCGTTTTCCTGAAAGGTTATCACAGCCACCAGGAGATCGAGCCGTATTATCAAGCCGCGGATTTTTGCTTGGTGACTTCTTTGCATGACGGTATGAATCTGGTGGCTAAAGAATACATCAACAGTCGTTGGGATGACGACGGCGCGCTCATCCTGTCGCAGTTCGCGGGCGCTTCCCGGGAGCTTGCCAGCGCCTTGTTGGTCAACCCCTATGATATCGAGCAGGTGGCTGACGCTATCCGTTATTGCCTGGAGATGGATGACGAGGAACGCGCGCGGCGCATGCGCCGATTGCGCAATGTCTTAAGAGAGAAGAACATCTATCGTTGGGCCGCTACCCTGATCTCGGAGCTGGTGCAGATCAGAGCCGAGGCCGGCGCTTCTATGGGCCGTAAGCAATCGGCCCAGGAATCCGTCGACCTTCCTATGTCTTGACGCGGTTAAGCGAGCGTAAGACCTGGATCACCGCTTTTGTACTATCCACATGATAGCTGGCTTTGCTGCCGATTCTTGAGCCCACGCTGACCGATAACGCGCGTCGGCCGACGGCGGCGAACATGTACTCGTCGGTCGTGTCATCCCCGAAGCAGAAGATAGTGTCGAACCGAGACGACCTGCTTAAGACGTGCTTGACGGCGCGGCCCTTGTCCCAGCCGAGGGCGGGGATGATGTCAAAGACCTTTTTACCCTTGAGGATCTTCATGCGCGTCTTGCAGTCCGCGATCGCCGATCGGATGAGTGTGCCTAAGATAGTTTCACTTGATCCGGCCGCTTGTCTGAAATGTATGGAAAGCGAGAATGTCTTATCTTCGATCCAGCAGCCTGCAAGGGCCGGGTTGTGGGCGATCTTACGCTTGAGTTTGCGCGAGAGGACGGCGATGTGGTGGCGGGCGGGTTTGATACCTTGGTGATGGTAATCCATGCCGTGACCTACGATCTCAAGGCCATGGTTGCCTCCGTAGATGAGTTCTTTTAGTCCGATATGACGTTGCAGGTCGCTAAGCTTGCGGCCGCTTAAGATAAAAATGGTGGTATCGGTTTTACGCGCGAGCGATCTTAGCAGGTCTTTGACCGTGGGAGGCAGGCGCACTAGGCGGGCATGTTTTTTTATGGGTACAAGGGTCCCGTCGAAATCGCAGATGACGAGGGTGCGTCCGAGGCCTTGAGGACGAGTAAGCAGGCGCTTAAGAGTAGGTGACAGAGGCCGCATCAACGCAAACAGGCTTTCAGTGACGCGCGCAGGATATCCAAGGCTTTGTCGACATCTTTAGGTCCGATGGTCAAGGGCGGGGCGAAGCGTATGGAATTGACGCCACAACCTAAGATGATGAGTCCGCGGCGGTAGCATTCGTCGACCACTGCTTCACGCAATTCGCTGGCGCGTTCTTTAGTGACCGGGTCTTTGACGAGTTCGATCGCCATCATGAGACCGATGCCTCTGATATCGCCGATGACGGGGAACTCTCGTTGCAGTTCACGCAGGCCTTGAGCTAGGTATTCCCCTTGCACCTTGGCATTGGCGATCAAGCCCTTCTCAAGCAGGTTAATCGTCGCCAAAGCGGCTGCGCAAGAGACGGGGTTGCCGCCAAAAGTCGATGCATGCGCGCCCGGTGGCCAATCCATGACCTTGGCTTTGGCAGCCAGGGCGCATAAGGGCATGCCCGATGCGATGCCTTTGGCCATCGCCAGCATGTCGGGTACCACGCCGAAATGCTCGAGCGCGTACATTTTTCCCGTGCGGCCCATGCCGGACTGGATCTCATCGGCCAACAGCAGGATGCCGTATTTCTGTGCGATCTTTTGAATCTTGGCGAGCCAATCTGCGGGGGGAACCACATAGCCGCCCTCGCCTTGGATGGGCTCGACGATGATAGCCGCCACTTCTTCACCTGGGATACGCATTTTGAACATCTCATCTTCGATGTAATCGGCGCAAGCGGTCTTGCATGAAGGGTATTTCAGGTTCAGCGGGCAACGGTAACAATAGGCGTAGGGCGCGTGGGAAACATCGGGTAAAAACGGCGCGAAACCTCTTTTTTGCGTGGGCTTGGAATTGGTGATGGAAAGGGAGCCGAAGGTTCTGCCGTGGAAGGCTCCGGTGAATCCGAGGAAGCGCGGACGGCGCGTCTTGTAGCGGGCGAGTTTTAAGCCGGCTTCGATCGTTTCTGTTCCTGAATTGGCGAAGAAGGTTTTGACGTCTTCGTTACCAGGGAATATCTTAGCGAGTTTTTCAGCCAGTAGGATCTGCACTGGGTAATAGAAATCCGTCCCTGACATGTGTACAAGCTGGGCGCTCTGTTTACGGATGGCGGCAAGCACTTTGGGATGCCCGTGGCCCGTGTTCATCACTGCGATACCGGCGCTGAAATCAAGATAGGACCTGCCATCAGCATCCCAAACGATCGCCCCCTTGCCTCTGACGATGACAGCCGGATAGGAACGCGTATACGATGGGGAGATGACCTTGGAGTCGCGGGCGACCCATGATCTTACTTTAGGTCCGCAAGTAAACGAGGGTGATTTTTTCATCGTCATATTTTATCGCATTGCAGCGCCCCTGGATATACGCAAAGCCATCTTGTATTGAGTCAAAAAGCGCGTTAAACTTAAATGTTAAGGGAGAGGGATGAAAAATACTGTTCTAGCGGTAATTTTCGCTTTACTGGCGCCAGTCGCTTTGTTTGCCGCGCATTCAGCCAGGCTGGAGTTCGCCAAGGGCAAGATAGAGGTCCAGCGTGGCGGTACGAGCGAATGGGTCAAGGTCGACGCAAAAATCGAAGTCTTTCAGGGCGATAAGATCCGTACTTTCGATTCATCTTCAGCGACGCTGTTCTTAGACGACGGCTCAACCGTCGAAATCACCGCCTGGAGCCTGTTCATGGTAGATTTCTATGAGAGTGAGAAGTTCCAATTCAAGTTAGCCATGGGTTCTATCCGCGCTTTCGTACGTTCCTTCAAGAGGCGTAGTTTCCAGGTCGTCTCTCCTGTCGCCGTCTGTGCCGTGCGCGGCACCAACTTCGACATGTCTGTGGATAACAACCAGGACTATAAGACTAGGATCGGTGTGGATGAAGGCAAGGTTTGGGTCAAAGACAATTTTGGTAAAGAGGTCGTCTTGGCTAAGAATGATAGCGTCGATGTGACGAAAGACGGTATGGGTCCCGTGGTCAATTCTCAAGCCAAGGATGATGCTAGCGACGCCAAGACGAAGTTACCTAATTTTTGGAAGGCGTTGGTAGGCGTGTTGATCGCCGGCGCCGTGATAGCCATAGCCTTGTAATCTGCCAAAGCGACCCGTTTATATTAAACTTTCTTGTTGAAAAGCCGTCTTCTTGTCTTCTTGTTGGTTCTTTTGGCGCCAGGGTTCCTGCATTCTCAGAATGAGCGTGTCGGGACTGTCACTGTGGTCCGCAAGAACGTGTTCGATGTCGCCGATCCTGCGGAGGATCATGTGCCCTACACCTGGGTCAACAAACTCCATATCATGACCCGTGCAAGCGTCATCGAGCGGGAGGTCTTGTTTAAGAGCGGGGAACTTTTCGATCCTTATCTTGTGGCGCAGACGGAAAGGAACCTGCGCGGTTATGTATTTTTAAAATCCGCCGCCGTCGAGGTCCGTCGCGATATCCCCGGGATCGTGGATGTAGACGTCCGGACGCAGGATTCATGGACTACGGACATCTTGCCTTCTTTTGGACGCGTCGGCGGACGTTCCACATGGTCGATGCACATGCGAGAGCGCAATATCTTGGGTTTGGGTAAGACAGTTGAACTGATCTATAGCAAGAACCTGGAGCGCACGGATAAAAGCATCCGCTATATCGACCCGCGCTTAGCGGGAACCCGGTTACTGCTTGACGTCATCCATGAGAATTTAAGCGATGGCAGTATCGATAGGGGGACCTTAGGGATACCTAAATATACGCTGATGACGCCTTTTTCGATGAAGTTGCAAGGCAGGCGGGTCATCGCCGATGAGCGGATGTATCAGGCAGGTGACGTGGCGTATCGTTTCCATCGTCACATGGAGTCGTTCCTGTTCCAGGCGGGGCAACCGCTGCACGCTTCCAGCGTGCATGCGTTTGATATGGTGCTCGGCTATCGTGCGCTTAACGCGGTCTACACATCGACGCACAGCGTCGCCGGGTATGCGCCACCGCAGGATAGGCGCAGAAGGGTCGTCGAGATCGTGTTGGATTACACGGAAGCGGATTATGTCAAAGAGGACTTCATCTCCCGTTTCGACCGTGTCGAGGATTTTCTGATGGGTACGCGTTTGAGTCTCGATCTTGGCCGTAGTGTGCGCAGGTTAGGGTCGACCAGGGACGAATATGTCATGGGGGCGATATTGGGCCGCGGTTTGCGTCTGGGGGAGGATAGTTTCGTCATCGCGCAAGCCCGGGCAGCGGCGATCAGGTCAGTATCCGGATTCGAAGATGTGATCCATGCGTTTAGCGCTAATTTTTATGCCAAAAACGTGCTCATCGAGCGCAATACTTTCGTCATCCACGGCGAGGCGGCGCGCAGCTACCGGTTGAGTAGCGGCCAGCAGATGTTGCTGGGCGCTAATTCGGGGTTGCGGGGGTATCGTTTCAACGCGTTTTCAGGGACCAAGAGCTTGCTGTTCAACGTCGAGAGCAGGTGGTTCGCGGTCAACGACTTCTTGCGGGTGGTCTCCATGGCGCCGATCGTGTTCTGGGATGGCGGTTATGTCTGGCCGCAGGAAAGGGTGTTCGGGATCAGCGATCTGCGCCAGGACGTCGGTGTGGGCTTGAGGTTTGGATTCACCAGGAGCGCGACCAACCCTGTCGTGCGCTTCGATCTGTCCTACGCACTCAATAATGAAGGTACAAGTGATAGTCATTGGCTTTTTTCCTTTGGCCTCAAGCATGCCTTCGGCGGTGAGACCAACGCCGCCGGCAACGTGTTCTTGCCTTATGATGAATAGCGCCCTCGTGTGTGCGCATATGACACTTGCGCTGTCACGATATTCCTGTTAAATATTTAATACGTCAGCAGAGGGATGGGGAACGTGTCGCGCAACAAAAAGATACTCATCGTCGATGATGATCCTAATGCCAGAGAGCTCATCAGGTTAGCTTTATCCAAATATGAATGCGACGTTTTCGAGGCAGCCGATGGTCAGGAGGGTTTCAACGTCGCATCCAGCGAGAAGCCGCATCTGATCATCACTGACCACTTGATGCCCAATTTTACAGGTTATGAGCTTTTCCAGAGGGTGCGCGGTAAGGGGGAGATCAAAAAAGCCCGTTTCATTATGGTCACCTCCAAACAGTTCGATGCGAATTTCCCGGAGCTGCTCAAGCTCGAGGGCTGTGATTTCATCTCCAAACCGTTCCATGTGGCGACTTTGATCGGTACGATCGAAAAACTTCTTGGTCCCTTGCCTTTCCGCTTCTAGGATAAAACCGCTATCATTTGTTCATGCGTAAAGCCGTTCTGGCCGTCGGCCTGACGGGTGGCCATATCTATCCGGCCAAGGCGCTGGCAGAGGAACTGCAGAGCCAAGGCTGGTCGTTGCTCTTCGTTGCGCGCAGTGAGAGTCTGCTGGCTGAGAAGTTGTTGGCTGATGAGGGGTTGCCTTTAGTGCGTCTGCAAGTCGAAGGGTTGACGAGGTCATTGCCGGTGGCGCTGGTCAGGATCGTTCCATTCATTTATAAACAAGTCTGTTCCCTCGTCACTTGTTTGCGGGTCATGTGGGACTGGCGCCCTGATTGCGTCGTGGGTTTTGGGAGCTATGTGTCTTTCCCCGTGGTTTTAGCGGCGAAAATGACAGGGATCCCGGTGGTCATTTATGAGCCTAATTCAGCTATGGGTCTGGCCAATGCGGTCTTGGCGCCTTTGGCTGACAAAGTGGCGCTATCTTTACATGAGAATAGGCCGCTGCAGAGCGCGCGTTGGGTCGATGTCGTGACGCCTTTACGCAAGAGTCTGAAGGAGGATGCCGCATTGCCGGGTCCTGAGGCTAAGCGGTCACTGGGTTTGCGTGACGATTTGCCGTGCGTCGTCATTATGGGGGGCAGCCAAGGGGCGGCCGCCGTCAATCTTGCCGCTCAAGAGATGATCATGGGGCGCGCGAAACAAGACAAGGGTTTTACTTTCATGCATATCACGGGTTTGAGCCAGTACGACCAGATACGTGGCGCTTATGCGCGTGCCGGCCTGTTGGGTCCTGAGGGCAGGGTCGAACCATACTGGGAGCGCATGGGCGTGGCTTACCGGGCGGCGGATCTTATCATTGCGCGTGCCGGAGCCATGACATGCCTGGAAATACTGCACTTTGCTTGCCGTGCCCTATTGGTGCCATATGTTAAGTCTGCGGAGGGACATCAATTAGGCAACGCAAAGTATTTGCAACGCTTGGGAATAGCTAAAATCTTGAGGCAAAATCAGGAGCTCGCGTTAGAACTTGAGTCGGCTATTAGGGAGATGCTGACAGAGTCCCCAGTCGCGTTTGTGGTCGGCAGCAAGGCGGTGGGCGTAGGCGCCGTGAGTCTTGGTAGCGTGGTGCGCTCCGTGATAAAGAAGGTATAGATGGGTAAGAGGATATTGGTCACTAATGACGATGGCATCAATGGCTTGGGTTTAAAGATATTGGCCGACAAGTTGCAGCGTTTGGGGGAGGTCATCGTCGTCGCTCCGGACCATGAGCGTTCGACAGCGAGTCATTCATTGACCTTGCATAAGCCATTACGTTTCCGGACTGTGGCTAAGAACCGGTATTCATTGAGCGGCAGCCCCGCGGATTGCGTGCGTTTCGGGATATTGCATTTATTGCGCCACAAGCTCGACTTGGTCATCTCGGGTATCAATGCCGGCGTCAATCTAGGCGAGGATGTGGTTTATTCCGGGACCGTGGCCGCGGCGGTCGAAGGCAGTATGCTTGATATACCCGCTATCGCGGTTTCTGCGCAGTCTCATGTCAATGAGAAGCAGTTCGGTTGTGCCGCCGACATCGCGCTCAAGGTGGCTAGGAAAGTCTTACGGTATGGGTTGCCTAAAGACGTCTGTCTTAACGTCAACGTACCGATGGCGCCGAGTAAGAGGCTGCGCGGTGTTAAAGGCATCAAACCTGCTTGCCTGGGGCACCGTGTTTACGGCAAAAAAGTGACCATTCGGCGCGACCCTCGGGGCAACGCATATTACTGGCTGTTGGCTGACCAAGTTTCGGGCATTCCCTCAAAGGGCAGTGACGTAGAGGCGTTTGAGGATGGGTATGCCACGGTGACCCCGCTAAAACTCGATTGGACAGATAAAGAATATATCCAAGAGCTCGATAAGTGGGGATTTTGAAGAAGTCCATCCTTATTTGCGGCGTCTTATCGACGCTGCTTGCCGTAGAGGCGCGCGCGGCCTGGCGGCTCAACACCTTGACCGGCATCGCGAACTATCAATTCGAAGGGGCGGGCCCGGGTGGCAATATCTGGGAGTCTAAACCGACTTATTGCGAAGAGCCGTACATGTTCATCGAGTTGAGTCAGCGTCCCCGCGCGGCAGAGGTCTGGAACAGTAAAAAGTCGGTATTCTTTCATAGAGCTTTTTTTGAATATCTCGGAGGTAGCTGGGAGCGCGATCAAGTCCAGTTGCTGCATAAGAAGATAGAGACCTTCCTTTTCGGTACCGGCGCTGGCTGGGCGCTGGCCCGCGGCTTGTCCTTTGAGGTCGGTCCGCTGGCGTTTTTGCAGCGTAGTCGGCTGCGGGACCTTGCCAGTACCGATGGCGCGACCATTGATTTTGGCAGGCTTGGTTCTTATTTCAGTTTCAGCTCAAGAGCCGTGATGGGGCGTTGGGAAGGGGAAGTCGTCAACACTATCGGACTGCTCGGATTCCCGCAACGGCAATCCGCAGTCGAGGAACTCAAAGTCAGCATCGAACGCTACCTTAGCGATGGCCGTTGGTCAGTCGGATTGGCAGGGCAGATCGGTTTGTTCCAGGTCGGTCAACATGGTAATAGGACAGAGCGCGTGGGCGCCGTCAGTGACGCAGTGACACGTTTCCGTCAGGGAGAGACTGATTTTTCCATCATCATGCTCAAGTTGGGATATCGCTTATGAGGGCAACGATGACGCTGCTCGGACTTTTATTCTTTGCCCAAGCCACCGTGCGCGCCAGCAGTTTCGCTCTTAGTTGGCTACCGAGCGGGCGTATGAATTTCCAGGCGTTCTCGGTGCGGCCTGACCGGTTGCCGGAGTATGACAATAAGCGGCTCTATAAGAGTTTTATCCTTGAGGCGTATACGCCTTTGGCCGATCCGGCATGGAGCGTCGGATTTCTAGGAGTCCAAGCCGGCCGTACCACGGCGCTTGAGAAAGTTGGCGATTATCAGACAGCGAACCTCTCTATTGCGATACAGAATTGGCAAATCCTCATCTTGCGCGATATCGTGCGCGGTAGGCGGGGGTATCTAGTCAGCCGCGCGGGTATGGGTTCGGTGCTCAATCAGTTCGAGAGGATGAACCCGATCACGATCGATGGCGTCAATTTGAGCGCCGAAGCGGGGCTCGACCCGGAGGGCATTGCGCGTAGCGGCGTGCGGGTGCAGAATGAGAATTTCTCCCTGCCTTTGGGGGCCAACGGCCGTCTGATGCTATCAAAGCGTTTGTTCATCGACGGCTTGTTGACCCACGCATTTTTGATGGATATCTCCGATGTGCTTGAGGGTTCCTCGCCGTTTAGCGGGTGGTCGAGCATGATGCGTCTAGCCATGGGCATGCGCCTGGGACGGGCGTGGGAGGTCTTCGGTGGTTACTTAAGCTACGTCAACCACATGGCAGCACCCACCGGTCAGCAAGGTCTGCGCTTGCGTGCGGGGGCCACGGCTCCTGAAGGTATCTATGTCTTGTGGCAGGAGAATGAAGTGCGCATCGATGCGGCTCTCGTCGGAGTGGGGTTTTACTTTTAAGCCGTGTGCGGGATAACCGGTTTCTTTGATTTTGACCGGGCCGGCGGTGGATCTGGGAGCCATTCCTTGGAAGTGCTGCGCCGCATGAACAGCCGGCTCATCCACCGTGGTCCTGATGACGCAGGATATTTCCAATCGCCCGGGGTGAATCTGGCCATGCGGCGCCTGAAAGTCATCGATCTATCCGGCGGCGCACAGCCGATCTTTAATGAGGATAAGACCGTCGTCGTGGTCTTCAACGGCGAGATCTACAATTATCGCGAACTGCGCCAAGAGCTCTTGGCGGGCGGACATCGTTTCGTCACGGACAGTGACACCGAAGTCCTGGTGCATCTTTATGAAGCGTCCGGTCTTGAGATGGCCCGGTGTCTGCGCGGTATGTTCGCTTTCGCCATTTGGGATGCACGCTTAAAGCGACTG
>JBBTGF010000080.1:0-5932 GCA_038041525.1 Elusimicrobiota bacterium
CGGTGCCAAAATACGTCGTATCCGAATAAAAGCCGCCCCGGAACATACCTCGGGGATTCGCGGTCCATTCATGGACATTGCCGACCAGGTCGTAAACACCATCGGGCGAAACACAACGTGCGAATGAACCGGCGGCTGCCACGGTCGGCAAAGGGATCTGCGTGGCGCAAGGCTCCATCATACGCGCAGTCGGATCGACACATAAGCTCGGTTTAGGATCGAACTGGCAATACTTCTTTGGAACCCAGAACGGGATCATCTCATTACAAGGCGGATCACTCTTATCGCTACCCTTGGGATACCGCGTTATCGCGGTCTTTCTGTCGCGCGGGTCTTTCGGCCAGGAATATGGGAATTGCGCGCGATACGGCCCCCGGCAAGCTCGTAACCACTCATCGTCACTGCATAACCGCTTACCCGCGTTGACACAAGCGGCCTCGGCCTGCAACTTATTGATATGCTACTGCGGGATAGCGTCTTGTGCGGAGATGGCGCGAACCTTCCTTTTACCCGGATTGTGATACGGCGACCAGTCACTGCCGCCTGCGTCGTCCTCGAGCAAGAGCGCGGCCTCGTATTTATCCATGCAAAAACTCGCCACCGTTTCCTTCACCCCGGTCATCACCACGGTCATACCTGACGGACAACCGGGCGAACCCGGCTCTTCATATAAACCTTGATTAGGGTGTTTGAGCTCCTTATTGTCGCAATGCCAACCGCCAGTCGCCTGCTGCGCAAAGATGCCGCTTGCTATCACACACACGATCGCTACAGCGACACCAACGACGATCCCACGCAGTTTCATCATTGGACTGCTTTCTTGACGACAGCGCCCATCTCTTTATAAAGGGCCGTTGCGACCGCTTCAGGCGTGAAATATTCCTCATAGGTAGCGAGTCCCTGTTCGCGCAACGACCTATTGAGCGTCTGGTCCGTGACCGCTTCGCGCACCAGATCGGCGATCTCGGCCGGCGCGCTGCCGCAAAGCGCATTATATCTATGCCTGATCTCCGGGATAGCGATCCTGCTTTTATCGCTGACGATAAGGCACCCTCCCAGTGACCACGTGACCATGTGCCGCGTGAAAGCTGTCTGATAAGGACCCGCATTATTAAGGAACAAGACCACGTCGCTATCGATGACCTCGGCGTCTAGATCTGCGACAAACCCTGGAGTCACGACCCTGGGATGATGCAAGAGCGGCTTGAGCCGGTCGGCGATGCGTCCGGCGCCGATGACATAGACCTTGTAATCAAAATCGCGCATACTACGCTCGAGTTCAGGCATGACCTCCTTGAGCAGGTAACGCAGACCGAACGTCGAACCCGTGGTGGCAAGATTGCCCATATGCCCGATAATCTTGACCTGCCGAGAACCGGGAGGTTGAGTCGGTGCACGCTGGCTAGACCACGCCGCTGGCGGCCGCTTCCAAGGATTACGGATGTAAACGGAACGCGGATGTCCATGACGGCTGTAATACAATGCGTTATTAGCGGCATTATTGGCGATGACATCTACTGCGGCCATGGTCGCCAGATGCGCGCTCTCGAACTCGGCGAGTAATAACCTCTGCTTGATGTGATGCGCTAACATGACCGGCAAGCTCGCGAGGCCCCCCGTCACTTCAGAAGAACGCATGAAAAATTCAGGGTGTTCAAAACGCACTTTCGTCGGGATGAAATCGATATCCCCCTGGAATGTGATCTTCGGGATACCCTCAAGGTCATAGGTGGCGGCGACGCCTTCAGGACTACAATGCATATAAATGATATCTGGCGCGTGACGCGTTATCCTCTCTTTTAAGACACTGGTCAAACCTACCGATGGATAATACCTCTCGAGTCCAACACGACCCCGGACAAGGTCAAGTAACCTGGCGAATTTACCCTTATCCGCCGCTGGCGCTGCTCCCACCCGATCCACGCTCAATGGATCGAAAACCGTGACCCCGCGGCTTTTGAGATGTTCCAAGCCGGCCGTAAAAGCCGCGACCTCCACCGGATCATGCGGGGTCCGCGCGTAGACCACCTGTAATGCGAGCTCATTGCCCTGTTCCTGCAAGTAAGCAAGCAGGTGATAGACGATGATATGGACGGCTTCGATGCCTCTGGTCCCATGGTCACGGCACGGGACGCAGGGAGCGATGAGGAAGATCTTCATCTGCCGATGCTAGGGAGATTTTTAAACAGTCTGAGCCAAATCTTGTATTGTTTGAAAAAATCAAACATCATCTGCGATGCATCTTCAGGCCAGTCATGAGCGTGCGCTGCAAGCGCCGCAAGACAGGCGTCGAGCAATTCCTGCAGCGCCGTCTGATAATCCCCGCTTTTCAATCGTACCGACCTAAGGATAGCGACGAACCTGTCCGTCGCCTTATTATTGACACGCTCTTGTTCAAGATCGTCCCAAAGATCATGTGGATTACGGATCTGCCTGACCAATGGTTCACCGAAGGTGATGGCGTCGCCCATATGACCGGCCAATTTACAGAGTACGAAACTCGTCCAAATATCGGCATTGCGCTGCGTCGCCGGAGGCGTGAAATAGACAGGGACCGCGACTCTGGCTAACGCGGTGTTCTGATTGTTGAAAGAACACCAGGTCCCGGGCCGCAGGGCGAAATTCGGCCGAAACGGCTTCCTGATGCCTATGACCTCTATCGGCCAGAACAATCGCGAGATTGCGTCGATATCAGGGTCTCCGAGCACGAGCCCATTGTTGACGACAGACCTGATGCGCGACTGCGACATCTTGAAAGGATCCGGCTTGGCATGGCGTTGCGCCCAAGGATAGCCTCTAGGAAAGAATAGCACACCGTTCTTTTCCCGGACCGCGCCGGCGATGTTATGCCAACCGCTCTTGGCGCTGACGGTCAAGATCTTACGCGTGGCATCGACGATGCTGTGCGCCGCGAAAAAATCATTATTGATGACGAAATTATCGTCATCGAGCATGATCAAAGAACTGCATCCCTCCCGGTATGCGATGAAATTACCGATCATCTTGCGTGAACCATGGTTGAGCGGCATGAGCTTGAAAAGTTCCGGCCGCTGCGCCAGTTGTCTACGCTGCTCATCGAGCGGATAATACCGGACATCGCCATGATAGCGGGCCGCGAGCCTGGCGCAGAATGCAGCCGCCTCCCTGGGGGTCTTGCGGTCACCGATGACGAGGCAATGTGGGATCGCATGGCGATGTTTCAAGGCATTGGCAAAGACGTCGTTTAAAAAAACCGGCGTTCGGATCGTCGTCGTCACCAGATAGACGTGGTCCCCTCGCTCGTAAGACATCGCAGGGTCATGATAATTCATCTGACGCTCCCCGCTGCCAACAACAGCGCAGCCACCGAGCTCAATGTGCTGATATGTCCCTTTTCGATAGCGCTATAGACCCGAGCTGACTTAAGCAGCACGGCTTCCATCTCTTCGAGATCGCCGCTATCTATAGGCTTACGCCAACGCGCCCCCGTCGCAACGAACAGGTGGGCCTTGCCGCAACCCCGGTTACCATCGACCGTCAAACATGCGAGTCTGCGCCAACGATGACAAGTATAACCCGTCTCTTCAAGCAATTCTCGCTTGGCCGCGGCCAATGGCGTCTCATGCTTCTCGATGCACCCCGTAGGTACCGCCAAAGTGACCTTACCGACCCCGTGACGGTACTGGCGCAACAGAATGATCCGCCCGTCGGCCGTTGTAGCCACGATGGCGACGAATTCAGGGAATCTGACCCGATAAAAAGGGTCGACCACCCTGCCATCGGGTAGGCTGACCCTCTCGGATGCCACCGTGATCCAAGGAGGCGCATGGAAGACCCGGCGCGAGGCAAGTGTACGCCACGACAGGTGCTTCATGGCGATACTGCATCATGCTGTTGCGAAAAAATGATCTGACTCCCCTTGTCCTCGAATTGAAACGGCACATACAAGAGATGCTGCAGCGCCCGCAAGACGGCCCGTTGTCTTTGCGGATGGGCGAACAACAACATGAAACCCCCGCCCCCGGCGCCCAAAAGTTTGCCCCCCAAAGCTCCGGCCCTCCTCGCCTTCTGATAAAAACCATCGATCACCGGGTTCGTTATCTTATCTGTCAGGCTGCGTTTCAACATCCAACTCTCGTGCAGCAACCGGCCGAAATCATCCAGATTCCCCGTACCTTCGACGATAGCGCCCGCCTGTTGCACCATCTGATACATCATCGATAAAGTAGCCTTCTTGTTCCTGGTCTCGGCGATCTGATGCGCCGCGATAACGGATGCGTTGCGCGAGAAACCGGTGAACAACAACATGAGATGACCCTGTAGTTCCTGCAAACGGGTCTTTGAGACCGACAATGCCGAAGCGCGGATACGGTCCTGATAAAAATCGACCCGCCTGAAACCTCCCCAAGCGGCCATGGTTTGATCCTGTGAACCGACGCTCTCGCGGATCATCTCCTGCTCGATATGGATCGATTCCTGCAGAAGCCGCAACTTTGACGGTGTGACTTTTTTCAAGGCGTACAGGGCATTGAGCAGACCTACGGTGAACGTCGAGCTCGAACCTATACCGGTACGCGCGGGCAGATCCCCATCATGATGGATCTGTATCCCCTCTGTAATCCCCAGGAACCGCAAGGTCGCTCTCAAAGACGGGTGCTTGAATCGACTGTTACTGCTGACCAACTCCAGCTTCGCGTAGCTGGCGCTGGATCTATGTTCAAAAAAAGGCGGCAGCCATCTGCAACTGATGTAACAATACTTGTTGATAGTGGTAGCCAGGACGGCGCCTTTCTCATGTCTGTACCAGACGGGATAATCCGTCCCACCGCCAAAAAACGATATCCGGTACGGAGTACGGCTGATCACCATATCAAAAAGGACCCTTGTAAACGATCTCTTCAGGAACCGGCAACGGCTGGCGGTCGAACGCCTGGCCGCCGCCGGGATGGATCATGGCATACGCTTCAGCCGCGATACCCTGCGCATCGGGGTAAAAATGCTCCTCCAATGAACTTGTGGTAGGACAGGTAACCGGGGCAAAACCCATACGCCGCATCTCGACGCATTTACGTAATGCGGGATTTTCAGCGACCCTGGCAAGGATCTCGGCGCTGGCTCCGCATGTCAACCAGGCATTGTCCACCACGAGCAGCCGTTTAGTCCTTGCCGCGGAATCAAAGATACCCCGCATCTCTAACGGCGCCAGCCATACCGGGTCGATGACCTCGGCGGCGATACCGACGCCCTCAAGCAACCTGGCCGCCCGAAAACTCTCCAGCGCCATATACGACGTACCGACGATAGTGATATCTTTTCCTTTATTAAGGATGCGCGAACTCCCCGGCGCCACCGTATACGTTCGTTCAGGCACGTGTCCCTTTTGGAAATGCAACATACGATGTTCGATGTAGACCACCGGATTGTCATCTCTGATGGCCGAGATCAAGCAACCCTTGGCATCATACGGCAATGAAGGAGCCACGACTTTAAGTCCCGGTATATGCATGAGCAAAGCCTGCAATGCCTGGCTGTGTTGCGGACCTTGTCCCCAGCTTTTACCGATCATCGCCCGTATGACGACCGGGACTTTGACCTGACCACCGCTCATATAGCGCATCTTGGCCGCCATGTTAATGAGCTGATTCATGGCCAACAAAAGGAAATCCATACGGATATGGACATGCATGGGACGCAACCCGCCAAGAGCGGCCCCAATGGCGACCCCGAGCATCCCCTCTTCGGCCAATGGGGTATCGAAGACCCTTTGCGGTCCGAATTCCTGCAAGAGCCCTTTGGTCGTACCCAAGATCGCTTTCGGATCATCGACACCCATGCCCAATACGATAACCCCATCGTCGCGGCGCATCTCCTGACACGTCGCTTCTCGTATGGCGTCAACGTAAGAAAACTGCCGCTGCCTCATGCGAACATATCCTCGTAACAGACTGGTTTT
>JBBTGF010000081.1:0-4164 GCA_038041525.1 Elusimicrobiota bacterium
TCTGGGTAACGTTAGCATTGGCGTTCGTTATGTCGCCTGCGCAGTCCCAACGTTTGCCGCAGATGGGTCAGCATAAATCCTGGTCCGACGCCGAGAAAAAAGAGTTCCTTTCTTTCATACGTTCGGGAAAACAAGCTCCGGCGCAAGGTGGGACACTGACTGCTGCGACGGGTGCTGGCGCGCTCAAGCAGGGGGGCGCGCATAAAGCCCGCTATATTACCGTCGACCTGGTGAGTGATACGTTGCTGACCTATGACGCGAACGGGAAGTTGCGTTCGGATAATACCAGCTTGGGCGGCCGGTTGCTTTTGGGCAGTCACATCTTCTCTTGGATGCGCTTCTATACGGGTGGCCAGTATAGCCGCATGGGCCGTGATAGGTATGACGGCATGGAGGCGAGAGTCGAGCATTGGAAGCTGCCCGCGGGACTCGAATTCGCCTTGATCCCGCTGGGAACCCCGCAGACGCGTTATGTCTTACTGCGCGCCGGTGCGTCGGCGCATTATTTTGCGACCAAGGCAGAAAAGACGGATTTTACCGTGCCCTTGGCGGACTGGAGGGGGGCATGGGACTTAGGTCTGGGTTATGAGTGGCAGATACCGGGTTCCCGCTGGCGTTTACATCTGAGCGCTGAAGGGTACAGGTCCATCGAGCGCAAGGCGAGCGAAGATCGCTTTGCCGGATTGATGGGAAGCGGCGGTTTGGTCTTCACCTTTTAGACGCAAAAACCCCGCTGTTTTCGCAGCGGGGTTTTATTTTAGAGTTTCAGTAGCTTAGCAGCCGCAGGGTTTTTTCGGTCCCATCTTAAGTTACCTCCTTGGTAAAAAATTCAGACGCTGGCTAAAAAATGTCTTATACCGGTTTCTTGTGTGTGCCGTCGCAATAGGGCTTGTTCGCCGAGCGGCGGCAGCCGCACCAGGCTACCTTCTTGGGGGCGTCTAATTCGACGACAATCGGCGTCTTGCCCGTGTTCTTGCGCGCGTGCGAGCCATCGCAATAGGGTTGTTTTTCCGATTCACCGCAGGCGCAGTATGCGACCCGTCCGGCTTTTTCTTCTTTCACGTAGGGTGAATTTTGTAGTGCCATAAGTATCTCCTCTATATATTATGTATTTTTCGCGTATTTTGTATCTCTCGCTGATTATTGCACAATCTGTGCATGGGTCAGACGGCCAGACAACCGGTGTGCGTGGTACCGCGCGTCGATCCGCCCGAAGGCTGGCGGCCCACTAACCCTTTCGATGAGTTTCCCAGCGCCGGTCTTTTCATCTCACAGGATGGCTCCGACGGTTATTTCCGGGTGCGTTATTTCAAGCGTGACAAGGATGCAGCGCTCATGGCTTTGGCGTGGTTCGGTCCTAACACCCAGGGGCCTCCCGAGCACGCGCATGGTGGCAGCATCTCCGCGGTCTTGGATGAGTCTTTGGGAGCGGCAGCATGGTTAGCCGGATACCGGGTCGTGACCATGCGCCTGGTGACGGAATTCCGTAAGATGATACCGTTGCAGACCGACACCCTGGTGGAGACTAAGATCGAGCGTGTCGACAGGCGCAAAGTGGTGGTTTCCGGTCAGATCACCGACCGCAAGGGACAGCTTTTCGCCACCGGAACAGGTTTTTTCATCAGACTAGATTCGCTCCCCACGAAAGATGCGCTTGGATTGTTGAAAAAGAAGAAGAGCTGATCGACTCAAACGTGGAGGAGGATTTTTGAGCGCTGCGCGGGCTGTCGGGGTGCTGGATAACCGCAGGCTGGCTGCCGTCATGTTCTTAGACATGGCGGGTTTTGCCGCGCATATGAATAAAGACGAGCCGCGCGCCATGTCGCACGTCAAAGACCTCGAATCCATCCTGCGCAGCGAAGTGCCCAGATTGCGCGGCCGGGTCGTCAAGTTCTTCGGTGACGGCTCTATGATGGAGTTCCCGACGGCGCTCGCCGCCGGACTGTGCGCGCAAAAGCTCCATGAACGCATCGGCATGCGTAACGCTTGCCTACCGAAGGAAGAACGTTTTCTGGTGCGCATCGGCTTGCATCTTGGCGAGCTCGTCGATGAGCATGGGGACATCTATGGCGATGCGGTCAATATCGCGGCGCGTATCCGGCCGATGGCCGACCCGGGAGGCATCTCGATGACCGGGACGTTCTACGCGCAGATCAAGAATCACCTCAAGCTGCGCGGGCTACGCACGCAACCCGTCAAGTTAAAGCACATCCCGGAACGCATGAGCCTCTTTTTGGTACCTGCTCAAGAGACCAGTTTGCCGGCTATGTGGGTGGCCCAACGCGGCAAGGCGTTATTTTTAAGCGTCATCACCTTGCTGCTTTGCGTCACGCTCGCCGTGGCTTGGTTCGTCTGGAAATAGTCATTCCTGCACGTTCATCTGCCGGGCTAGCGATCTACAGATGTCTTTTGAGGCGTTCAAGACCTGGTCTTCGGCTGTCGGCGATATGACCGTGGCGACGATGCCCGCCGGCCAGAACAGCCACCAGAAGAGCCTTTTGCTGCCGCCGACTTTCTGCTCGGCGGACCATTCGATCTGTCCGGTTTTGATATCGATGAGGCGTGCCGAAAGGGAAACCCTCGCCGGGGGGAAGATGAGCGCTTTGCGTTGATGGAATTGCGTGACCGAACCGATGACTACGGCATTGGCGCCAAGGAGCTTGCCGATCTGTGTGGCTGTATCCTGGTCGATGACGCCGGTGAGTCCAAGTTTCTGCTCTTGTAGTACGGTATCGAGCGCGCCGCGTTCGATGATGTCATAGTTCTTGACCGCGATCATCTGCGTGGTGAAGGCTTCGCGGGCGAGTTCGCCGGAGCCGGGAGCTTGCGCGTGGTCTTTGAAGGGGAGGATGGCCACGCGGATGCGCTCTTGCGCCTCCGGGCGGCGCTTGATGAGGATCTGCGGCGAACACGCGCTTTGCGCGAGCATCAATGCCAGTAATAGTGGTGCAAATCTCGATCGTCGCATAAGTCCCTCCTAAGTCAATATTTGCGCAAGCTGCTGTCGATCGTCTCTGTCCAGGCGCTGATGCCGCCTTTAAGGTTGTAGGCGCGCGTGAACCCTTTGCCGCGTAGGAATCGGGTCGCGCGCAGACTGCGGCCGCCTGAATGACAGTAGACGACGATCTCTTTGCCGGTGTCGAGTTGTGAGAATTTCTCTTCAAGTTCATCCATCGGTATCCACGATGCGCCGTCGATCGTGGCGATGTCGCGTTCCCAGGATTCCCGCACATCCAGCAGGATAGCGCCGTCAGCGGCGTCGAGGCGCGCTTTCACTTGTTGCGGGGTCATGTCGATAGTGGGGTCGCTTTTTTTAAGGAATTCGAACATCGCACTTTCTCCAAGTTGTTATGATTTTAATAATTTAGCAGTAGTTGTGCATGGGTGTCCGGCTGAATCTCTTTCACTCCCTTGTCATTCTGAGTCCCGATTTTATCGGGACGAAGAATCAATAGAATATTTTTTTGATCCTTCGCTGCGCTCAGGATGACATTGGATTCCCGCTTTCGCGGGAATGACGGTCATATAGATAGGCGGCTCCTGGCGGTGCGCGGTTGTGCGTGTAATTTGACAGGTGTACATATTTATGTATACTTTGAAAGATGATTTCAATTGAAGAGCGTAAGGAACTAGTGTTCTTCCCGACCTGGATGGCTGGACGCAAGGGTTATGCCGAGCGTATCCGTCAGGTTTTCGAGGATTATCTTAAGCGCAAGGAGATGTTCTTCACTAGCCAGCGGCGTCAGATACTCGACCTGTTGCTGGAAGCCGAGCGACATCTCTCGCAAGAAGAGATATATCAGGCCCTTAAACCCAAGGGGATAGGACGCGTGACCGTGTTCCGCGCTTTAAAGACGCTCGAGGATTGCGGGCTCATCGAGCGGGTCTCGGACAAGGACGGCAAGGCGTATTACGAGATGAAGCTTGAGCGTCCGCATCATGACCATCTTATCTGCGTGGGTTGCGGTTCGATCAGCGAGGTGCGCTGGCCTGATCTTGAGCGCATCCAGAACAAGGCGTGTAAGAACCTGGGTTTCGTCGTCGAGTTCCATCGTCATGAGGTCTTCGGCCGCTGCGCGGAGTGCGCGAAGAAGTAGATTGATTTTTTTTATGTATATGCTGAAATTATTTTTCAAATTATTCATAAACTTTTCCATCTTTTTG
>JBBTGF010000082.1:0-3257 GCA_038041525.1 Elusimicrobiota bacterium
GACGGATGAGACGCTCTCACTGGCCGACCGAGCGGCAAAAGCACGCCAGGAAGAAGCGCAGATATTCCTCTCCATCCACTGCAACGACTTCTCGACGTGGCTCGATCCCTTCGATCTGGAGAAGCGAGAGAAGACCGGATACAGTTTCCATCATTACCGCAAACCATCGGACCGTCTAGCGCAGAACCTGGAGACCTCGTTCGGAAGGCTAGACTTAGGAGGCATCAAAGACAACGGCATACTGTGGTCCGACTTTTACGTATTAAGAGAGATCACCATCCCGGCGGTCCTCATCGAATCAGGTTATCCGATATTCCCTTGGCAAGAAGACCTGTTGGCGGTCTCCCCGAAGTTCGCCAAGGATTACGCGCGCGCGATAGCTGAAGCTCTTGAGGATTATATCGATGGGTCTGCTAAACCTTGAGCTAAGAACGCTCGCCGATCTCTAAGACCAAAGGGTTCTCACCTTCTCCGTCTTGAGGCAACAACCAAAAATAAACGATCTGCGATTTAGCCACGCCGAGCAATGTCTGGCGGGTGACGAGTTTCGAGGTCTTTAAATCGTAAACGAACGCATTGGCTACCGTGATGATGCCCGAACCGCCGCGGTCGGCATACCACAAGACGTCGGAAAGGCGTTTGCAATAATTCTGGGCTTCTACCGGGATCTTGACGAAGCCTTCGATGCGCTCGCTCAAGGTGCGGATCTCGACACGGACGTTCTTGGTCTGCGAAGAGAACGCGCTGCCCGCTTCCTCTACCGATGAGTCATGCGGCTGCTTCTCGAAATTAGCCATATTGCAATCCTCCCTATCTGGACTATATTCTAAGTTACTGCGAATACCCTGTCAACCGCTCAAAAACCGAAGGTAAGACCAAGCGTGGCATTGACATTGAACCCGGATGACGGGAACATCCTTAGATACGGGAACAACCGCACAAAGACGAAGAAGGGTCTATCCTTAAAGTAGAGTTCTTCGGCCAATACCGGGCCGATACCGACCTGACTCTTATCGGTCAGATGCGCATGCACGCCGAGTCCCAGCAAAGAAACCATGCCCAATCTATGGTCCTTAGGTTCGAACACCGGAGGAAAATGATGCTCCCAACCGGCATTAAGCGCCAAGGCATCCGAGATGACGCCTAAATCCGCGAACCCACGGTTCGAACGGTCTATCTGCAGGTCACCGGTCAGACCGGTCGGCGCTCCGAGAGCGATACCGAACCTGCCCGCCAAACGCTGCGGCTCACCGGCAAAAATCGTGCAGGGCACCATGATGATCAACGCTGCTATGGACTTTTTCATTTATTCTCCTAGTTGTTGAAGCTCTTAAGATAAGGCTCCAGTGCCTGCCTGGCCTTAGGATCGCTAGCGCCGATGAGCCGCAAGGCTTCCCCTCGCCGCTCACCATCCGCACTCAAACGCAAGACCTCGGCGAACGTACGCCCCGACTCGACTCGTTTGCGCACTAAATAGTGCTCTTGTGCGAAAGAAGCTAAGACGGGTGAGTGGGTGATAGCGAATATCTGATGCGCGCGGGAAAGCTCCTCGAATTTGCCCCCGACCTTGGCGGTCACGGCTGGCGAAAGCCCTTGCTCGATCTCATCGAAGAAAAGCACGACGCAATGTCCACTCTGCCGGGAATCCGCCAAGAGCGCCTTTAAAACCAACATGACCCGCGAGATCTCACCACCGCTGGCGATAGCGCTCAATTCTTTGAACCCCTCTCCGGGATTAGGAGCGAAAAGCAGGCTGACCATGTCACATCCCCAACTTTCCAACTGCGGGCTAGTGGTGACCTGAAAACCGATCTGAGCGTCTTTAAGACCCAGGTCCTTAAGCTGCGCCGTGGTCACTTTAGTGAGCTCCTTGGCCGCAGCAACACGGCGCTTGGACAACACTGCGGCCTGCCGTTTAGCCTCATCGAGCGCGGCATCGGCGCGCCGGCTCAATTCTGCGGAATCCAAACCCGCATTATCGAGCATGGCGAGTTCACCCGCCAAACGCGCGCACACACGATCGAGCTCTTTGACATCCGCGCAATGATGTCTTTGCATCAACCGATCGATCCGCGCTTTAAGCGACAACAGCTCATCAAGGCGTGCCGGGTCATGGTCGAACCTATTAGACACCGAGGCGATCCCCCCGGCGGCATCCTGCAAGAGAGTCAGCGCCGATCCGACATTGACCACGATCTCGCCGACTTGAGCATGTTCTTTAAGCAATGTGCCCAACCGTCTTAAGCTCTCTTGGGCAGTCTCGATACGACCAATGGCGCCTGCATCTTCATCACAAAGCGCCGCGCGCACCGCATCAAGTTCACGTACCGCTTTATCCTTAGCGGCCCAAAGCGACAGATCTTCGCTCAATTCCCTGATGACGCGCTCATTGAGGCCCAGAGCGGCTATCTCCTCATACTGGAACCGCAAAAAATCAGCTTTAGCCGCATGCTCGGCCACGTGACGCGCATGTTCCTCGACATCGCGCTTGGCGGCCCTGTATCGCTCATGACACTCACGCATCGAAGCGGCCATCTGCGCAGAGCCAGACCACGCGTCAAGATACTCACGGGCAAAATCAGCGTCGACTAAGTCGAGCTGGCTGTTCTGGTAATGGATCTCGATGAGTTCGGCGCTGATCTCGCGCAGGCCCGCGAGCGTGACCGCCATGTCGTTGACGAACGCCCTGCTCTTTCCCGAAGCCGCATCAAAGCTACGCCGCAACAGGATGCAGCCATCGGTAGCAGGTGCTAAGCCAAGGCGTTCAAGCAGCGCCTCGGCATACTTAGTGCGCCCGGCTAGGCGCACTCGCACGGCGACCTGTAACTGTTTGGCCCCCACGCGCAGCGCCTCGGCATTGACGCTAGTGCAACCGAAGACATAGGCCAATGCCTCCGCTAAGATGGATTTCCCCGCTCCGGTCTCCCCGGTGAATACGTTGATACCTTCATCCGGCGTGAGCTCGGCGTCCTCAATGATGGCAAAATTCTTGATAACGACTTCTTCGATAACGACTCTGTTGCCGATGTTCTCTTTCACCGACGCTTCCTTGGGCTGTTTCGCCTGCTTACTCATGCCGCCCAACCCAATTTATCACGCAACAACCGGCAATATTGGTAACCGATGCCGCGCAACAGCTTCAACGTCTTATCGTAAGGTTTGATAGCGACGCTGTCACCGGAGGCTATCTCGCAGGTCAACTGTCCGTCCAAGATGACCATGGCCCGGCTGGGCTTACCCCGATAATCCGCCAAAGT
>JBBTGF010000083.1:0-1129 GCA_038041525.1 Elusimicrobiota bacterium
CTTCTTAAAATCGGACCCTGGACCAAAGGAGCCTGTGGCGCTGAATTCTGGAAAGTATGGGTTAATGAAGCGATTGGACTGAAAGCTCTAGCGCCAAAAGAATCCTTAGCTTCAATCTGCCAGTAATAGGTCACGCTAAAAGCGAGATTGGAGAGAGAAAATCCCGGTGTTCCCAGATTTTGTGCCGCTAATCTAAGACGCTCAGGGCTTGTGCCCGTCCAAACATCGTAGATGACAGGGTCTCCCTCAGGATCGAGCGCCGGATTCCAGCTAAGTGCGGCGCTGGTCATGCGTGTGTTGATATTGCCCATACCAGCGCTTATGCTTGGCGCAGAAGGCGGACTATTCTGTAGAAATACCTGCAGTTTATTGACTGGACCACTGGAAACGCTGAAAGGATCGCTTGCTATGACCTGCCAATAATAAGTAGTGCCGTAATTTAGGCCGTCAACATAAAAAGAACTGGCATCCCCGCCTTCATAGATTTTTCTCAAGCTGTCAGAACCGAAATGAACACTGATACTCACCGGGTCCGCATCTTTATCAGGATCAGCGCGCCAGGAGATAGTTTCAGCAAAAAGTTCCTGCTTGTGCCGCCAGAGAATGCCGTTGCCTGCGGTAGCCAGCGGCAATGGTGGTGGTGTATTTTTAAACTCAAGCAGGAAACTCTTCGTCTCTCCCTCCCGCTGCGCGCCGAAAGGATCAATGGCCTTTAACTTGAAGTAATAACTGGTATTAAAAGAAAGACTTTCCCAGACATAGCTTGTCTCTTGACCTAAATTTATAGGCGTCAAAGAATTTGGCGCGGGTCCAGTCAATAAAACGGTCTCTACCGGGTCGCCGTCCGGATCCGTGGGCGCAAGCCAATCAAGGTTAACGCTGGTTAAGCGTGTTCGTATAAGCCCTCCGGTCGAAACATAGACCAACGATTCAGGCGCATTGTTGAGAAAGTTGACCGTGGCCGTGGCCGTGGGGCCTGCCGTTTCCGCCCCGAATTGATCGTTTGCCGTGACTTTCCAGTAATAGGTTTGTCCCCAGTTAAATCCGGAGAGGGGATAGCTTGTCTGTGGGCCTTCCTGCATAAGTGACAACGCTCCCGGCGTGTTGCCGAGATATAGCCTGTAGGTTA
>JBBTGF010000084.1:0-1585 GCA_038041525.1 Elusimicrobiota bacterium
CCAAAGAATCCATCCAGGCCCAAGAACTTCTCTTAAACGAACCGCGTATGGCCGTCGAAACCCATGAAATGCAAGATTTCCACAAGGCTACGGCCTTGTTCAAAACCGCCCCACGCCACGCCAGTTTCGTCGATTGCTTGAACGTAACCACCGCACAACGATTGAAGATCCAAGAAATCCTCGCCTTCGACCCCTGGTTTAAGACCACCGGCCTCACCACGCTGCCATAGGCAAGTCACGACTTACTAAAAAAAAAGGGGGGGGCTATACTATCTACATGAAACGAAACCTGATTTTGACCGTCGTCACCAGCTTATGTTTTTACGGCGCGGCTTTCGCCGAGCAAGATAAACCTGATAAAAAAATCTCTATTTTAGATTTCGGCGGCGTAAAGCAACCATATGCTTCGATCGTGCGTGTTTACAAGAGAAAACCAAGAACAGGCAAGGCATCCCCCGTGGCGTTTCCCGAGCCCTACGCGAACAGCCAGGGCTGGTGTTATGAAAGTCAAACCGCTATGCACATATTTGATGAAGACCGCGATCTCGTGATGCAAAGTAACGATCCCACCCTGTCACCCAAGTTCCAAGGAAAGTTACTGCATCCATCGCGGCTTTTGAGTCTGGCTAAAGCCGTTGATAATAAAAAAATCAACTTAAAAGAAAATATCGATACCATGGTTTCTGAAATTAAAAGAATATCTCAAGCAAGATATCCCAAAGCATCTAAGGATCATTGGAAGGAAATCCAGAGACTGCTAGGGTTCCGATTCTACAGATACGCCGTCGATGATTGCATTACTTTGAAAGATTATATTTCTACAGCAGAATCTAAAAATATCGAACAGCTACCCAACGGAGACTTTCTGATTGTCTACGCTGTACCTGCAGGACTTAGCCACTTGCATGAGTACACTTTTTCAACATTGCTGACCCTGCAGCAATCCTTGGAAAAATATCTAGATGAAGATGGCGATGCGGCAGCGCTCACACTGGGTGACATATTAGGCGAACATGTCGCTGCCATCTATCTAAGCGACACCAACGAAGCCACGCAATAAATCACTTAAATCAACGATCTGGAGCGGGCGAACGGAATCGAACCGTCGTTATCTGCTTGGAAGGCAGAAGTTTTACCATTAAACTACGCCCGCATATTTCAAGGATAGGCGACAATTGATTATAATCAATATGTCAGCGATCGGGCAGTTAGCTCAGTTGGTTAGAGTACCACGTTGACATCGTGGGGGTCACAGGTTCGAATCCTGTACTGCCCAAATTGAAAATTCGCGGGCGTAGTACAAAGGTTAGTATGAGTCGTTGCCAACGACTAGATGACGGTTCGATTCCGTTCGCCCGCTCCAGATTTATATAAAAAACTCCGCTGCAGGGGGTTCAGCGCAGCGAGCAAAGTTAATCTTTGCGAGCAAGCGACGAAGAAATGGGGGGCGCAGCCCCCCTTGTAAAGCAACCGCCGCCGTTCAATAGGCGGCGGCGCCAGCCCCGAAGGGGTTGCGAATAAATGGGCAGGTGGCGGAATGGTATACGCGCACGTTTGAGGGGCGTGTGCCGCAAGGCTTAAGGGT
>JBBTGF010000085.1:0-5219 GCA_038041525.1 Elusimicrobiota bacterium
TCCCCTATGTCAACCTCTGGCAGACCCGCCGCTTGAACCAGGCGGTCTCTGACTTGGTGATGGTGGCTATACTTGGCCGTGACTTCAAGCGCAACATCGCTAGCAAAGCGCCGCGTCAGGCAACCGTACTGCAAAAGGCCGTTGACGCCGCGGTGGCGCGCGCTGCTGATGATTTTGCGCGTGCGGGAAGAATCAGCCCGCAGACTGCGCAGGATCTAAAATCAGCCATCTTAAAGCGCATTGAATCCGGAGAAATCCGTACCCAGCAGGGCGATCAGGTCACTGCCTTCAAACCCGAACAACGCGTTGCCTTTGACGCTTTCATGGGTAAAGTGGCCGAGGCCAAGGACATCGAAGCCTTGCGCCGTTCCTTGCTGCTGTTGGAAGCCGGCGGTGGAAAAACTTTGCTGATCCACGAGGCGTCTTTGCCGCTGGCGCGCGTCCTGGCGCGGCAAGCCGGAGCGTTGCGTTTGATCCTGACTACGTCTGGCGATATCTTAAAAGCCCAGATGGAAGCTGATTTGCGCTCATTCAACGGCGGCGCTCTGCCTAAAGACGTTGAGATCATGACGCATCAGCAATTAGTCGAACGCTGGGCCAGGGAGAATACCCGGGGTCTCAAACCCGGGGAAATTTCGCTTAAAGACAGCTTTATCATCGCTGACGAAGTGGACGCGCCGTTCTTGCGGCCCGCTATCGCCATGGGTGAATCCCGAGGACGCGTCGCGGTCTCCTCGCCGCTATACCCAGTGTTTCGCGATTTGCACGCCAAGGTGAAGAGCTTCGACGCCGCAGGCCGCTCCACGCAGGTTTTTGACCGGCAAACTTCCAAGGCCTTCGCCAAGCGCTTCGCTGATTTAAAAACGCGGGGGAACTTAAGCGCCGAAGATCAGGCCACGGCCGCGCAATACGCTCAAATTGCGCGCGTCTTGCGGGAAATCAACGATTATCATGAGACGCTGTTGGCGTGGACGAAGGTTAACGAACAATACCGCGTTGACAATATAAGCAAGCGCATCACGCTCAAAGACGAAACCCATCAGTGGTCGCCGGATTTAGACGCCCAGGCGCGCCGCTTTTTGGAATTACAACACGGCCTTGCTATGACCAAACCCTACCGGCACGAGTTCGTGGCCACGTTCAAAGCGGTATTGGAAAACGCTAAGGGCTTCATCGGACTCTCCGGCACTAAGCCGGCGGCGCTGCAAGGATTCTTCAAGCGCTTGCAGGTGAGCGAATCCGGCCGTCCCACCCAGACGCCGCCAGGCGAGGTCATACTCACTAAAAACTTCGCTGAAACCATGACGCGCGTGGTAGAGCAGATCAAGGTCCATCTTGAGGTCGCCAAGTCCGACGCCTCGCTTAAGCCGCTCGATATCGACGCGTTTGCGGGCACGCGGCAAATCCGCGCGTTTCGCGAATTTCTTAAGCGCGAGATCCCGGAACTTAAAGGCTCGCAGATCGCCCAGATCTCCTCGGGCATGAGCGAATTATCCGCAGTCGGCAATAGCCAGGCCGCCAGGTCGTTTAATCTTAAAGCCGTTGACGCAGGCACAGCCAAGGTTGTGATTTTGGAAGGTCCCTACGCCGGCCGCGGTTATGATCTGCCGGGGCAGAAAAATTACAACCAGGTGACTGTGAGCATCGTTAATCCGCATGAATTGGCGAAAGTTTCCTACGACCAACTCTTGGGCCGCGTCGGCGGCAACCGCTTCGCTGGCGCAGTAAAGGAATTCAAGCTCATCAGCGACCAAGAATCCGTCAACGCCAATCCCCTGTTGAGGGCGCAAGCCTTATCCAAGGGCCTCTCGGAAGTAACGGTCGAGGTGTTAAGGGACAACATGACCAGAACCCAAGAAGCCGTTGAGCGCAAGGCCCTGGCAAGTTCCGGCGTGGAACTCGCCATGGACGCCGCGCCCCGCGCCCCGCCGACGTCCAAGATTCGCAGTCTGGTTTCCGACGTCATACCCAGCGTCATCTCTTCAGTAGAGGCTCGGGACCTGGCTGGTCCCGCAGGGACGAGAGGCGTTCGCGGCAATGACGCGGGGGCGGTTTTGCAGGATTTGGGGTTGACCCAGGAACAGTTCGACAGGTTGATCCGCGTGCAGGCGGCTTTTGAAGCGGAGTTGTTTAAAACCTATCCGCGATTCAAGAACTATATCTTCTCTCTGCGCAGTCAGCAGCGTTTCTCCGCTACTGTGCTGCGCCTGACCCGCGAGTTTAGAAAGAAAAACGCCGATCAGCCGTTGGCTTTGGCCTTGGGTTTCGCGATCGATCATTATTATAGCGATCACATCTCCGGCGCCGGGTACATCGCGCAGAGGCATTTTAGGGAATTCATCCCCGAGAGCGTTTCGGCGGATGCTTCTTCACGCAAAGCGGCGCTTGCCACGCTGTTACCCTTGCCAGCGGCGGCGCGCGCGCCGCCGCTTAAGGCCACCCTGCGGCAACAGCTCGAGCGTTCTTTGATCGGCGGGGAACCCGCGCTTTTTGAGGAAAGCGCTCATGACGATCAGGCTTTGCAAAGCGAGATGGAGAAGTTATGCCGCGCCCTGGGCTATGAACTCTCCGTGCTTTGGAGCCACCCCTTCACCCAGGAAGACCAGTTGATCGGCCACCGGGTGTCGGCGCCGGGCAAGGACCAGTTGCTCTTTGGCGAAGGGGAGATTCTGCGCGAGATCAAGAAAGCCCAGCGCGACGCAGAGGTTGCTGCGCGCCAGGGGCGCGCGCCCAAGCGTCATGTGATCTTGATTAAAAACATCGAGGCCATGGAACCCGGGGTGCGCACCCAATTGCAAGAACTTTTGCGCGTCGGGCAAATGAGCCATCCCGAGCTCGGAAGCGTTAAAGTTCCCACCAACCTGCAATTTTTTATGACCATGCGCGCGGGCGCCAACTTGGAGGACGATTCGTTTTATGACCGGTTGGTGGTTAAAACCGCGCGGCTCGGTTTAGCGCGCATAGCGCCATCCGCTAAAACGCCCGCGCTGACGTTTCCCCAGGGCCTGGATGGAAAAAATTATTTGAAATACGTCAGCGTCGAACGCGCCGGCGGCCGCGATATCCTGGTTTTACCCGGCGCGCAAATCGAGCTCGCCGCGGGATTTCTGGGCATTGATAAGAACAATTTGCAAGACGTCATCTATCTAAAAACCGGCTTGGTTTTGGATTTTGAGACGGTGCGCCAATTAAGCGCCATGGCCCAGGCCGTTGCCGACGGCGAGCCCATCTTGCGCGTCGAGGGTCCGACCGGCCTTGGCAAAACCTTCAGCGCTGAAGCTTTCGCTAAATTACGCGGCAGTTCCTTTTACGCCAATCCCGTCAATCAAGATAGCGAGATCGCGGATTTAATCGGCGGTTTTGCACAGGATGACAAAGGTTTCTCCCGTTTTAACGGCGAGACCACCTTCAAACAACGCTTGGAAAACGGCGGCGTGGTGGCGCTAAGCGAGTTGAACACGCTGTTGGACGCTAATGAAAAAGCCAGCATCGGTTGGTGGCTGGCGCAGATCAAGCAAGCGCCTAAAGACGCCAAGGGCGATCGCGTCATCCGTCTCACCGAGATCCCTGTTCCTGAAGGCCAGGAGCCCCCGGTCATACGCATACAGCCGCGCGCTTTGATCGTCATCGATACTAATCCTAAGGGAGAGTATGCCGCCCGGGGCAGTCTCCCCGACGTTCTACTTGAACAGACTCCGGTCCTGCAAGCCAAGCCTTTGGTCTCTGGCGAAGCAGGGAGCAAGAAGGCGGAGATCGAGAAGCTGGCGGTTTACGCGGATATGTTCTTAAAGCATGAGTGGCGGGCTAAGAGCGGGGCGCGCGCTGCGGGCATTAAAGACGCGCGCCGCCGCGATGAGGCGGCACAGCGTTTGGCGGGAGTATTTTGGACCGCCGCCGCGCGGCAGGTTTCGCTTAATTCCGCCGCCGCGCGGATTTTATCCGTGCGCGAACTCAAACGCATGTCCGAGGATTACCTTGCCTCCTTAAGCCGCGGGGAAAACCCAGAGCAAGCGATCACGCAAGCGGCCACGGCGCATTTGATCGATTATTTGCCGGCAGGCAAAGGCCGCGAGGCTCTGATCGCGGCGTTAAACTTAGCGGTTAGCCGCGCTGCTGTGGCGGAATTTATCAATGAGCAGATGCTTAAGCAGGGCCGCCCCGTGCATGTGCGCGCGCCGGCCGGCGCCGACGTCAGGGCCATGCTTAATCCCATCGAGCAGGCCGGCGCCGAACTCACTTACGTCAATGTCACCAACGAAACCAGCCGTTTCGAGATGGAAGGCGGCTTGGTCGCCACGCCTTCGGGCGACGGCTTTGCAACCGGTTTGGGTATTTTTGGCCGCTTGATCGAGCGCGCCCGCCAACATCCTGACAAACCGATCGTCTACGTTTTAGACAACGCGCATAATCTGCGCGCCGAGGAAGTCGTGGCGCTCAACGAATTTTTGCAGCAGGGTAGATTGCATATCAAAGGCCAGGACACCGCGATGGCTTTGCCGGCCAACGCCCATATTCTTTTCGTCAGCAGAAACGATTCGCCGCTGGAATGGTCCCCGGCCGAACGCTCGCGTTTCGTGGAATTCGCCGCGGCCGCAGCGGCGCCGGGCGGCGGCGTCGCGGCCGGGTTAGAGGACATGCTCGGGCGTTGGGCCAAAACTTGGCCGCGCGTTTTCGTAGATTTAACCGGTAAATGGGTCGCCGCCGCCTATTCGCGCTGGCGCGCCGAAGCTTTGGCCGATACGCGCCTGGCGCGTCTGGCGTCGGAAAGTTTAGAGAGGCGTTTTCTGCAAGCCATCGCCGAGGTCATGTCCGGAAACTCGCGGCGCGTCTGGGACGAGGCCGTGCTTAAGGACGTGGTTGAGGGATTAGGCGACGCGGTCGAAAATGTTTTGTTTTCCGCTCTGTCATTAACGGCCAGACGCCAAGCCAGGAAACGCTACATGAAACTATTGCAAATGTACGAGTATTTAAGCCAAGATGCGTCGGCCGTTCAGGGACAAAATCAGGCTGCGGCCCAAGCCCAAAGTCAAGACGCCGCGCTCAAGCAAGCGTTGTTGAGTTATCACCTGGCTGAGGGCGTTGCCGCCCAAAAAGCCGCCTTAGGCGCCGTTAAGGAGCTGGTAAAGCAAGACGCCTCGCAAGCCGTCTGGAGCGAACTCCCTTCCCGGGATATAGAGGACTTAGACGTGGTTAAGGGGGGGGTCTTGCAGGCGAAGTTT
>JBBTGF010000086.1:0-8800 GCA_038041525.1 Elusimicrobiota bacterium
CGTCACAGGCGACGATACGCGGCGGTGTGCCTTGTGGACGGGTGGCGAGCAGTTCCTTTTTCTGCCGGTTCTCGTTCTTTTCGATCAGACGCGCCGCGGGTGCGATGATCTCGGGCGTGCTACGGTAGTTCTGTGTCAAAGTGATGGTACCGGCGCCGGGGAACTCCTTGGTGAAGTCCAAGGTATAGCGGGGATTGGCTTGCCGCCATTCGTAGATGCACTGGTCGTCGTCAGCTACCGCTGTTAGATAGGTGGCGGGTGCGACCATGGCGCGGATGAATGAATATTGCGCCTTGTTGATGTCTTGATATTCGTCGACGAAAAGGTTGGTGAAGCGCTCTTGGTACTTGGTGGCGACTTCGGGGACGTCGCGCAACAGGTTGACGGCTTCCAGCATCAGGTCGCCAAAATCGAGGGCGCCGCGCTGTCTTAATGCGGTCTGATATGCGGCGTAGACTTTGGCGATGGAATCACGATAGGGATTCGTTGAGACTCCGGCATGGATCGCATATGAGTGGGAATCCATCAGGTCGTCCTTAAGCCGTTGGATGGCCTCCAGGAACACGCCTGCCCTATTGGGGGGGAGTTCGCGTTCGTTCAAGATCTCGCGCAGCAGGCTTTTTTGGTCGTCCATGTCATAGATGACGAAATCCTTGGGCAGTTTGGCGTCGCTCCAGTGTCGGTGCAAGAGCCAGTTAGCGAAGGAGTGGAACGTCCCCACCCAGGGTTTTGCCAGCGCCCCCTGGGTCAATAGGCGTTCGAGGCGGTATTTCATCTCGGCGGCGGCTTTATTAGTGAAGGTGATGGCGAGGATGCTTTCAGGGTCGACGCCGTGTTGGCCGATCATGTATGCGATACGGTGCGTGATGACCCGGGTCTTGCCCGTGCCTGGACCAGCAAAGACAAGCAGATGCTTCTTGTCACTGGTCACCGCCTCTTTTTGCTGGGCGTTCAATGCGTTAAGTATAGGGTCGTCCATGTCGCTGGGCTTAAAGCCTCGGTTTTAGAGCATTCACTGTACGCGTTCTAGAGAGAAAAAGGCCTCGAAATGCTCCGTATGAGGGAAGAAATCATAGGCTTCTGCCTTGACTATTTTATATTTTTCGAGGAGGGGAGGTAAGTCGTCGCGTGCCGTCAACTTGGGGTTGCAGGAAACGTAGAAGATATTGCGAGGTTCCGCCGTCAACATAGCCTTTCGGACTTTGGGATGCAATCCTGATCTGGGAGGGTCGAGGATGACCAGCGAATCCCGCATGCGTTCATCTTGCGAGAGCTCTTTGGCTGCGTCTTCGACCTTCTCCGCTTTGAAGGTAAGCCTACCATCAGCCGTCATTTCGGCAGCGAGCCTTTTAGCGTTGGCAATAGCGTCTTCGATGCTTTGCGGATGCGATTCTATGCCGATGACGGGCAGTCCTGTCTCTATAGCGATAGGGATGGCGATGGTGCCGATGCCGCAATAGAGGTCCCAGATGCAGGATATGTCACCGGCTTTTGCCAGGTTGACGGCATCATGGAGGATGTCCTTAAGCAGCAAGGAGAACGAGGGGGGATTGGTCTGAAAAAAGCTTGTCACATGATAACGCAGGTTCCAGTCAAGAAGGAATTCCTCAAGCCAAGGCTCACCGGCGATGAGCGTCGTGCTCTGGGGTAGCGCCGTGTCGGCCGGGGCGTCGTTGATCCCGTGCAAGATGACTGATGGCGGGTGGGGCAGGGTGGAGAGGGCCGCGCGCAGTGTGCTCGTATCGAAGGCCTGTTGCGATGTGGTGACTAGCATTAGGCTCAAGCGGTTCTGCTCCGAGCGCCGCAGCACTAGGTGGCGCAATAGGCCGGTATGGCGGCGCGCATTATAGGCGCTCAAATCCGCGCGTAGGGCCCAGGCCTTGACGGCGCTGACGATCTCGGGGATGTCGGGGCTGAAGATCAGGCATTCTTTCAAGTCGATGACGCTGTACCAGCGGCCTTTTTCTTTGAAGCCGAGGATGATGCCGGAGCCGTCTTCGCTGCTGGCTTTAAAAGAGAGTTCGACTTTGTTCCTGTAATACCAGGTGTCGCGCGCGGGGGTTATGTGGGTCTGGCCTGTGTAAAGCGGGCCGCAGAGACTGGCAAAAATCCTTGCCTTATCTTCAAGTTGTTGCGGGTACGGCAAATCTTGCCTGGCGCAACCACCGCAAGAACCGAAGTGGGCGCAGCGCACCACTCGATTCTATTATTTACAGCGAGAAGACGCTTTTGATCCTGTCCAAGAACCCGTGCTTCGGACATTCGCTTGCCGGGGGATGGTCTGCATGGGAATCCTCGGATTCTTCCTGCCGCGCGGCGGACATGCCGCCAGTCGCAGCGCCTGGTTTGATGATGTGGCGCTTGAGCATCTCGAGTTCATGCAGGGCGCTTTTGATGTCTTGTTCCAAAAGGTCGTGCTTTTGGTTCAAAGAACGGTTCTCCATCTGTAATCGTGCCGGAGTCGCTACGCCGACATCGATGGCATTAGCGAGCTTGTTGAGCCGGGAATCGCTGGCGTTAGTCATCGTCAGCGAACGACCCCATCCGTACGGGACCGGTACTCGCGCACGATCTTTTGCACCTCGGTCCTCATCGTTTCTTTGAGCTGTTCGAGTTCTCCACATTTCTTCTGGTATTCGGTCTGATGCGCGCGCTCCCTGTCGATGAACTCTTGTTCCTTTTTGTGCAACTCGGCCTCGTATCCGGCTATCTTGGTTTCTTTTGATTCGATGTCCTGCTTGAGTTGCGCGTAGGTCTTGAGCAGTTCGCCTTCCTTCCTGTTATATTCGTGGTCGAGACCGGAAGCCCGGACTTTCAAGTTCTCAAGGAGTTTCTCATATTTTCCCTGGAGTTCTTCGATTTTGCCGCAGTAATCCGATTCCATTTGCGCGGCGCTGGATTCGAGCGCCTTTTCTTTCTCTTCCAGGACGCGTTCCTTCTTGACATGTTCAGTTTCCCAGGCGCGGCGTTGCTCCGCCCAAAAGGATTCGGTCGCCGCCTCCTTTTTCTTAAGCTCATCGTAGAGTTGGCGCATCTTCTCGGCATGTTTGCCGTCATGTTCCGCTTCGACTTTTATGGCTTGGTCCCTGAAGTGGTCGAATTCACCTTCTTTTTCTTCGAGTTTCTGGCGTAATAAGTCGCTTTTTTGCTGTTCTTCCTTGAGGAAGGTCTCGACTTGAGCGATGTGCGATCTAAGGAGCGTGATCTCGTCGCCCAAACGCCGACGCTCTTGTTGGTGCTTGGATTCCATGACCTGTTCTAAAGTCTGGCGCTGCTCTTTGATGGCCTTGCGGAAACCTTCGAGAAGTTGCTCCGAGCGGGCGATCTCCCCGCGGAATTCCTCGATCAATGCCTGCAGGCTTACGGCGGCCACCCGGTCTTCTTGCCAGAGTTTATGGCAGAGGTTGTCTAGGCGTCCCCAGACCTCCCCTAAGTGACTCACATTGTTGGCGATTTCTTTATCCGAGATTATGTCGGGCATGGTCATTCCTCCTGATTCTTTTTTCCTTTACTATAAGTTTGTATCTGTTTGACTAGCTCTTCTTTCAGATCCTCGATTTGAGACGACTTTTCGCTATAAGTGGTCTCCAGGCGGTGCCTGTGGTCGTGCCAGCGTTTATCGCGGGTGCGTAGCTCCTCTTCGCGGCGGCTCCACTGGCGTTCGAAATCTTGTTTCTGCGTCTCGATGTCCTCGATGCGCTTCATCAGCACACGTTCCATCTCATCGAGTTCGCTGCGGCGCTTGTCCAAATCGCCGTAGAGGCGCTCCCGCTCGATCTCAAGGGCGCGCTCTTGGCTGCGCAGGTTGGCGGTCAGCGCCGATTCACGGCGTTCGAGTTCGTCGAGGCGCTGTTTGTAGCCTTCCTCGATGTCACGGGTGCGTTTAAGCAGGTCTTCGCGGTATTGAGCTTGCGCCGCGCTCAAGGCTTGGCCCAAACGGCTGATTTCGGCACGCAGGGACCTGACGATGTTCTCTGCATGCGCCGCTTCTTGCTTGACGCGTTCAATTTCCGCTGAATGCGCTGTTTCCAGTGATTTTTGTCTTTGCTCGAACTGCGTCTGTATGTCAAGGCGCTGTTCGTTGGCGTCGTTTAAAAGCTGGGTCTTAAGACGTTGATGCTCGGATTCAAGGTCGGATTTTTTCTTGGCGAATTGCGCCTCTAGTTCCGAGATCTTCTTGCGGAACACTTCTTGTTGGAAACGTATCTGGTTGGAGAATTCCTCTTGCATGAGGAGTTCTTCCTGGCCGCGTTTGGTGTTGGCTTCTTGGGAGTCCTTCTGTAAGCCGCCGATACGGCTGTCTTTTTCCTCTAGTTGTTTACTGGCTTGCGCCTTGGTCCGTTCAAGTTCGATTTTCAAACTCTCGACGACTTTGCCCCATTCGGCGTCCTTACGGAAGGATGATTGCAAAAGATTCTCTTGTAAGCTATGGATCTGCCCGGTGAGGTCGGCAGCCGATTGGATGGCGGCGGAGAGCTCGCCTTCCAGGAGCTTCTTGTCCTCGGTCCATTTTTGTATGAGTTCGGTCTCCTTGGTCTTGGAGGCGCTTTCTAGCCCGGCGATACGATCGTTGAAGCGCTGTTTGAGCGTCTCATGCGCATCTTCGGTCTGGCGCCGACGTTTCAGATAATCTTCCTCAAGTTCTTTGGCGTGGATCTCGAGATATTCCTCCCGCTCCTCGATCTTAGCCGCCCGCTCTTTGAGTTTTGTCTCGTAGTCAGCCACTTTGCTTAAGAATTCCTGATGTGCTTGGACTTTGGCGTGTGCCGCCGCTTCTTGCCAATGTTCGTTATCTTTCATCAATTGCGCGAGCTTGACTTGCAATTGCGCGGTCTCTTGGGCCGCTTGGTCGAACAGCGTCGTCTTAAGTGACCTGAACTCGGCATCCAAGACCATTTTTTTGGCTGACCACTGACTTTCCAGCTCAAGTTCCTTCTTGTGGATATCCTCTTTCGATTTAGTCTTGGCTTCTTCAAGCCGCTGCTCTTTCTCTTTGTAGAAATTCTCCAAGGAATCGGTATGGTGGCGGTTCGCCGCTTCTTGACTCAAGCGCATGTTCTCGAAGTTCTGACGCACACGGTTCAAGCGTTGCGTGTAGTTGGTTTCAAGCTCCAGGAGCCGTTGGTGCCAGCGGTCGGTGACCTGCTGCTGCATGTGTTCGAGGTCTAAGAGCCGTTTCTGGTGTTCTTCGCTCAAACGCTTCTGCAGTTGTTCGAGCTCGAGTTGTTTTTCGATCAAGGTGTTGACGTCGACCTTGCCCTCGCAAAGGAGTTTCAAGGTGCCGCTCAACTTGCCATAGAACATCTCCTCTTCTTCCAAACGCTTGGCGCGCGACTCCAGCGTCTTCCTTAATGTTTCTACGCGCGATTCGCTTTCCTGGCGGTTGAGCTTGAGGTTCTCGATCTCGTCTTTGAGTTTACGGTTGTCTTCTTCGAGGTTGCGATGGCGCTCCATCGTCCAGCGTAACGCCACACGCGCGGCGTCCAAACTGGCGATCTCGCCTAAATTCTGTTCGCTCAATGGCTGTGCTTCGCTATCACTCATGGTTCCCAACTTTTTGGCAATTCAAGGGTAGCCCCCAGGTGTGTATTTGTCAATAGGAATTTTAAAATGACCGGCAAGGCGGTAAAATGCCGGATTGACGGTTGATTTGTCATCGAACATGGGCTATTAATATAAAGGTACGCGTTATGGAACAGGATGCGCAGGATAAGATACTTAAAGAGCGCCTCTCGCAGGCGGAAGACTGCATCAAGCGTCTTGAAGACGTCTTAGAGAGGTTGCCAGCCACTCCAACGCCTGTCTTAAAATCAGAGAAACCTAAAAAATCATTGTTTCGTGACCCAGCGTCTGCCATCGCCGAGGCATTGGCAGCGGGGTCTGGGTCGTTCAATTTACGGTCGAGTCATTGGATCAAGGTCTCATCCGCGTTGAGGACGTCGGCTAGAAGCGTGTATCTGGTGTTATCGCAGTATGCATACAAAGCCGGCTATTTCCTTTATTACAATCATCGTCGTGTCACGCGCAACATCCTGTTGCCGTTAGCGGGGGCGTTGACCGGCGGCATTGTTCTTGGGCTCGTCTTTTATGGCGTTTTCATGCATGGGGAGCGGGTGGTCAGCAGCGTTGAAAGGATGTTCGCAATAGGCCAGAGGCAGGTTCCAGTGGTTGTCGAGACTCCGCAAACACTCACGCAGCCTAGACTTATCGAACGCGTCGTCCCCGTAGCTGTTCCCGTAGCGGTCAAGCAGGTTCCCACAGAGCATCCTGGCGAGAAGCCCGTGCAGGCAGCGCCTGTGGTCGTCAAAGAGGCAGCAAGAGCGGTCACTATCGATAGTGTCACGGAAAAGCAGGCGCTCGATGAGATCGCATTCACTGCTGATGCGATCACCGGTCTTGAGGGTCTTAAGGATGAGAAGGAATTAGCGGACGCTCGTCAGCAGGTCGAGCGAGCCAAAGAGCTCGTCAAAAGCGCAAAATATTCTCAAGCTCGCGACCTGGCGCGCCAGACCTCCGAAAAGTTGTTGTTGAGCCGATAGGCTGTCTTAAGGCCTATGATCATTTGATGGACCAACAGACGCGGTTGTTGATCTTCGCCTGGGTCATCATCTCCTTGACCTTAGGGCTGGTCAATTTTGTCGAAGCTTTCATCACCAGTCTTTCGGTCGCGCGTTTGAAAAGCGTCAAAGCCATGTCGGCGAAGCCTTTTTGGGAGGCGGCGCGGCGCTGGCTCTCGCACCCTGAAGAATATCTCACCATCCTGCTGTTGCTGCAGAACATCTTGGAAGCCTTTTACGCTTGGTCGTTGATGCTCATCGTCGGCGCTTTCGTGCAGGACATGGCCATGCGCCAGACCTTGGTCTGGGTCTTTGGGGGTACCGGTAGTCTGGTATTTTTGACCATCTATCCTAAGGCCTTGGCCCGGCGTTTGTCGTTTGGACGCAGCGGCGCCAACGTCTTGCGCTTCATGCGTATCGTACTCTCGCCGTTCTATCCGCTATTGCGGGTTGTGTTTGTCATCGTCGGCTATCTGACCGGAGGCAGGCCGAAAGAAGGTCTGGCTATGAGCCGCGGATTGGCGTTGTCCTTCGAGGAGCTGCGGGAATTAGTCGACTAGGCGCGCAACCAACAGCCGGCCCCCGGAGCGGGTCTGGCGATGTTGACGAATTTCTTGAGATTACAGGAAGTCACCGTAGCCGGTATCATGACCACGCGCGAGAAGGTCTCTACGATCGAACGCGCGCTGTTGTTTGACACCCCGGAGGCGTCGGCGACCCGGGAGAGGGCCATATTCTCCTTGTTGACCGATGGGCATACGCGGACCTTGGTCCTTCAAGATGGGCGTCCAAGCGGTTATATACATGCCAAAGACCTTATCGGGGCTGTGGGTAAGGGTTATGAGGAAGGGCTTGACCTTAAGATAGATCCGGGTGTGGGCAGGCCGTTGCCGATGATAGCGCCAGAGCGTAGCGTCTTAGACATCGTTTCCATATTGTTGCGGGACAGCCCCATCGTCGGCGTCGAGCAATACGGGGTATGGATGGGCATCGTCACGGCGGAAGACATCCTCGAAGAGGTCACCGGCGAGATCTTAGATGAGTTCGAGCCGCGTAAGCGCGAGGCACATCATGAGGGGGAGCGTCCCCATGCGTGAATGGGTCGCCTTGTTGTCTTTGGCGGGATTCGCGTTCACCAATGCGATGGAGACCGCGTTGTTGAGTTTGAGTTTTGCCCAGGAGAAACGCATAGCCAAAGGCATCGCGTCGGGTGTGCCTTTGTGGGGCAAGCTCGTCGGTAAGGCCTATAAAAGGGCATTCGATGACTGGAAGAAGTACCCGATGGCGTTCATGATGACCATTTTGATCGCCAACAGCGCATTCTCGCTATTGTGGTGCGTACTCGGTCTTGAGCGCATGGGATTGGTCTCTTGGGCGCCGCTGGTCATCGGCGCCGGGCTGTTCTTGTGCGGTGAGCTCATCCCCAAAGTCTTGGCGCGTAGGCATCCGGACAAGATACTGCTTGTGACCATCTTGCCGTTCTACGTCATCTTTTCCGTCATCCATCGCTATATGTATCCGGTGGTGTCGCTGCTGGAGAAGGCGACGCATTGGAAGATCCCGGTCTCGACGCACTATGCCATGACGGAGAGGGAGTTAAAGATGCTTTTGACCGACAGAGAGCTCGCTCCCGACTTGCGGCCACGTTCGCGCTTTGCGGTGGAAGCGCTGCTTGATTTTTCCAATCGCAGGGTCAAAGAAGCGATGCGTCCGGCCAAGGACGTCTTTGTCATCGATGCTAACGAGCTGGGGAGCCTTTCCTTGATGTTTAGGAGGATCCAGGGGAATCCTTATTCGAGAGTGCCGGTCAGCTCTGACGGGACATTAGAGAAGACCCAGGGGGTGTTGTTGGTCAAAGACCTGTTGTTCACCTTCGCCACTTCGGGCCTGATCAATCTCACCGATATCTTGCGGCCGTGTCCCGTGGTGCAAGATATGGAGAAATTAGGCAAGGTCCTCGAGCTTTTCCGCGGCGGCGCCGGACACATGGCGTTGGTCAAGGATGCCGCAGGCAAGACTTTAGGCATCATCACCTTAGAGGATGTCATAGAGGAGATCGTCGGCGAGATCAAAGACGAGTTCAAATAAACACGCAGTGGCCCAGTAAATCGGGGAAGGTCAGGACGCCTCAATTATGCAACGGGTCGTTGCACAATTACTCAACCTGGGGCTTTAATTCGGGCGACAGCCGTCTTGATTTAGGCGCTTGATAATGACATGATAATATGTTATTATGTATGTAT
>JBBTGF010000087.1:0-3465 GCA_038041525.1 Elusimicrobiota bacterium
GGCGTGTCTCCTTGTCGAGCAGTTCGGTATAGATGGCGATGAAGCGTTGGCATTGTACGGCGATAGAGCGTTCGCGTATCGCAGTGGCGCGGCATTCTGATTGCATACGTCCTCGTAATCCGGCATCGTCAAGCAGTAATTGTATCCCGCGTCCGAGGTCCCGGGTATCTGCGTTTGCCGCCAGGTAGCCGGTCTTTAAATGGCGGACCATCTCGGGTACGCCACCGATATCGAAGGCGACGACGGGGGTGCCGCAGGCAAGGCTTTCGTTGGCCACCAAGGGCAGATTGTCCGCTGACGAGGGTAAAACCAGGATATCAGCGGCTGAAAAGATGTCCGCCAGGTTGTCGTCGTCGGTCACGTTGCCGAGATGACGGATGGTGACGCCATCGATGGGTTCCCATGGTGAACTTCCTTGACCCACGGTTAGCAAAGTCCAGCCGGTCGATCTATCCAATGACAGCCCGCACAGAGCGTCTTTAAGCGCGGTCGCCCCCTTGCGCGGATCGTCGATGTCGAAGGCGCAGAACAGGATGACCTTTTCCATGGCTCCTAGGTCCCATTTTTTGCGCGCCGCAGCTTTGGGCCGCGGCTGGAAGACATCGGTGTCAAGGCTATAGGGCAGTACCTCTCTGGGGAGCGCTGCAAGTAGCGGACTCTGCGTGGCCATCTTATCGAGCCAGAGTGATGAGGGTGCAATGGTGAGGCGCGATCCGGCGTAGGCCCAGCGTTTGATCTTCCATAATATAGACGAGGTATCGCGGCAGATCGGTGGGTAAGTGGTCAGCGGACAGGAACAGTCGCGGCAGCCGTTTTTCCAGCCCTCGGCGTCATGGGGATATGCGCAGTGGGCCGTCATCGCCCACATGTCATGCAGCCACCAGAGTAGCGGCTTATATCTCCCCAACAGCGGTAGGCTGGTGTGGCTGAAGAAATCTCCGTGGATGTTGTGCAATTGGATGACATCAGCCCATATGAACCAGGGGTGCAACGGCAGCAGGAAAGAGGAAGGGATGAAGAAATATTGCAAGCCCAACAGGCTGAAGAGTTTTGCGCAAAGCCTGTCGGGCAGCGTGGCGTCTAGCAGGCGCACTCGCGGGTCGTCGGTGACTTTCCAGCGCACCAGCATGCGGGATTCGTGCCCCGCCGCGATAAGGCCCGAGTGTAGCCGGTAGGCGGCGCGGGCCGCGCCGCCGGAGTTGTCGGCGGTGCTGATATGGAGTATCTTAAGCGGACGCAGCGTCGTCATCACGGTTGCCGCTTGAGCGCGTGAACCAGTCTATGGTCCTTTTAAGACCGTAGTCAAAAACTGTCATGGCGCGGAAACCGAATTCCTTTTCGGCTCTCTCGACGTCGAGACAGCGCCGGGGCTGGCCGTCGGGCTTGTTTGCGTCCCAAATGATGGCGCCAGCGTACCCGGTGAGCTTAGCGATCATCACGCTCAATCCGTTGATGCTGATCTCGCTGCCGGTGCCGAGATTGACCGGGTCGCCTTTCTCATAGCGTTCGGCGGCCAGCGTGATGCCCAAAGCCGCGTCATCGACATAGAGGAATTCCCGTGTTGGTTTCCCGGTTCCCCAGAGCGTCACGCTCTTGAGGCCCTGCTTGCGCGCTTCGCTGAACTTGCGGATCATCGCCGGGATGACGTGCGAGGATTTCGGATCGAAATTATCCCCGGGTCCGTAAAGGTTCACCGGCAGCAGGAATATCGAATTGAAACCGTATTGTTGCCGGTAAGCTTGCGACTGCACCAAGAGCATTTTTTTTGCTAAGCCGTAAGGCGCGTTAGTCTCTTCGGGATAACCGTTCCACAGGTCGTCTTCTTTGAACGGGACAGCGGCGAATTTTGGATAGGCGCAGATGCTGCCGACAGCTACGAATTTCTTGACCTGGCGTTTGCGGGCCTCTTCCATTATAGCGGCGCCCATCATCAGGTTGTCGTAGAAGAACTTGCCCGGGTTCGCGAGGTTGGCGCCAATGCCGCCGACACGCGCGGCCAGATGCAAGACGATATCGGGTTTGGCGTCGGTAAAGAGGCGTTTGACGGCGTCAGGCGTTGTCAGATCGTAGTCCTTGCTCCTAGGCACAAAGACCTGCTCGCAGCCCTTGCTCTTTAAGAGCGCGACGACGCGGCTACCAAGGAACCCCGCTCCTCCTGTGACCGTGACACGCTGGCCGCTCCAGTATCCGGCCATAGGTCTATTTTTTTATCCAAGCGAGCTTTTTGCTCTTAAGGATGCGCAATCCGTCGCCGATGGGTTTGAGCCCCGCGGTTTGTAGGTCTGCGTCGACCATGATACGCACGAGATCTTTGAAGGTGACCTGCGGCGTCCAGTCAAGCAGTTTCTTCGCTTTTGTCGCGTCGGCCTTCAGGTGGTCGACTTCCGTGGGTCGGAAGTAACGCGGGTCGATGCGGATATGCTTCTTACTCTCGAGTCGGGCGTAGGCGAACGCCTCTTTGATGAAATCGGCCACGCTATGGCTCTCTCCGGTGCCGATGACGAAATCGTCGCCGCAGTCGTGCTGTAGGATGCGCCACATACACTCCACGTATTCCGGGGCGAACCCCCAGTCGCGGCGGGCTTTGAGGTTGCCGAGATAGAGCGTTTCTTGCTTGCCAGCCAGGATCGCTGCGATGCCTATGGTGATCTTGCGGGTGACAAAGGTCTCGCCGCGCCGGGGCGACTCGTGATTGAACAAGATGCCGTTGGCCGCGAAGAATCCATAAGCCTCGCGGTAGTTGCGCGTCATCCAATAGGCGTAGGCTTTTGCCGCGGCGTAGGGGCTGCGGGGTTGCAGGGGCGTGCGCTCATTCTGCGGCGCCGGGGCGGTTCCGAACATCTCCGAGCTTGACGCCTGGTAAAAGCGGGTCTTGATGCCGCTTAAACGTATCGCTTCAAGGATGTTAGTGGCGCTTATGCCCGTGGTCATGCCGGTGTGCTCCGGCATATCGAAGCTCACGCGCACGTGGCTTTGCGCGCCAAGATGATAGATCTCGTCGGGCGCGATGTCGTAGATCAGGCTGGTGAGGCGCCCCGAGTCCGTTAAGTCCGCGTAATGCAGCGCCAGCTTGGCTTTCGGCACGTGCGGATCGACATAGATATGGTCGATGCGCTGGGTGTTGAACGTACTTGAGCGCCTGATGAGGCCGTGGACCGTGTAGCCTTTCGCTAGCAGGAATTCCGCGAGGTAGGAACCGTCTTGTCCGGTGATCCCCGTGATAAGGGCTTTACGCATAGCTTATTATTAGCAAAATTTTTAATCGCTGATAGGGCTTGTGAGCGGGTTTTGACCGAACCTTCCGCTTGCAGTGCGTGGACTTCGTCTAAGATCTTGCCGATCAAGGGCCCCGGCGCTATTTTAAGTGTGCGCATGATGTCATGGCCGTCGATGAGTTTTTTAGGCGTGACGCGCTGTGGTTGCTTCCAATATTTCTCGATCATCGAGAGCACCGTGGTGACCGCC
>JBBTGF010000088.1:0-5478 GCA_038041525.1 Elusimicrobiota bacterium
CTTGATGTCATGATGACGGCCGATGACCGCGGCTTCGGCGACTCTGGGATTATCCACCAGGGCGCTCTCGATCTCCATGGTCGAGAGCCTGTGGCCCGATACTTTCAAGACATCGTCGACGCGGCCTAAGAGCCAGAGGTAGCCGTCCTTGTCGATCTTGGCGCCGTCGCCAGTGAAATAAAGTCCCGGGTAGCGGCTCCAATATTGCGCCTTGTAGCGCTCCTGATCGCCCCAGATGCCGCGCAGCATCGATGGCCAGGGTTGTGTGATGACGAGATATCCGGCCCCATCCTTGACCACTTTGCCTTTTTCATCGAGGACTTGTGGGCGTATCCCGGGGAAGGCCAAGGTCGCCGATCCGGGTTTGAGATTGGTGACGCCAGGTAAGGGTGAGATCATAATCGAGCCTGTCTCGGTCTGCCACCAGGTGTCGACTAAAGGACAGCGGCCCTTGCCGATGGTGCGGTAATACCACATCCAGGCTTCGGGGTTGATAGGTTCACCCACGGAGCCTAGCAGGCGTAATGTCGAAAGGTCATGTTTATTCGGATATGCATCGCCCCATTTCATAAAGGTGCGGATGGCTGTCGGTGCGGTATAAAGGATGGTGATGCCGTGGCGCGCGATGATGGACCAGAAGCGGTCCTTGTCCGGCCAGTTAGGAGCGCCTTCATACATCACGGTCGTGGCGCCGTTGGCCAGAGGCCCGTAGGTGATGTAGCTATGGCCCGTCACCCAGCCGATGTCGGCCGTGCACCAGTAGATATCTTCGTCTTTCAAGTCAAAGACATATTTCGTCGTAGCTGCCACCCCGGTCAAGTAGCCGCCTGTCGTGTGCATGATACCTTTGGGCTTGCCGGTAGTGCCGCTGGTGTAAAGTAGGAAGAGCAAGTCTTCGCTATCCATGGCCTCGGGTTTGCAAAAGGGCTTGGCTCTGGCCATCAGCGTATCCCAATCAAGGTCGCGGCCTTCGGTCCAGGGGCAAACGTGGTCTTTGCTTAAACGCCGGTAGACGATGACTTTCTCGACTGTGGGAGAATCTTTCAGCGACGCGTCGACGTTTTCTTTGAGTGCGACGACCGCGCCGCGCCGGTAGCCGCCGTCGGCAGTGATGACTAAGCGGGCTTGCGCGTCGTTATTCCTGTCACGCAGCGCCTCGGCTGAGAAGCCGCCGAAGACGACCGAGTGGACGACGCCGATCCTAGCGCAGCCCAACATGGCGATGCTGAGTTCCGGGACCATGGGCATGTAGATGGTGACGCGGTCGCCCTTCTTTAATCCAAGGCCCTTGAGGACGTTGGCAAAACGATTGACTTGGCGGTAGAGCTCGTAGTAGGTGATGACCTTGGTCTCGCCGGGTTCGCCTTCCCAGATGATGGCAGCCTTGTTCTTGCGCGCGCCTAAAGCATGGCGGTCGACGCAGTTGACGCTGGCGTTCAACTTGCCGCCGATGAACCATTTGGCGAAGGGTGGTTTCCACGATAACGGCGTTTTCCATTTCGTCGACCATTCGAGTTCGGCGGCTTGTTTGCTCCAGAACTTGACTAAGTCTGTGGCTTGCTTATAGATGGAGCTTTTGGCGTTGGCTTGGGCCGTGAAACGTGCGTTGGGTTTGAACCGGCGTTTTTCGGTCAATAGGTTTTCCAGTGTTTTGTTCTCTTTGACAGCGAGCATGAGCGTCTCCTTGTGTGACAAATCTACGTCATATTTTAGGAAAGAAACCCTGCTTATCGAGGGCTTTTACGGGTTAGCCGCAGGCTGGGCAATGATGGGTGCATTATGTGGTCGGTTGTTCATGGCCGCGGAAACAGGTTTTTCGGGTTCATTCGAGCTTAAAAGTTTTTTGAGCCATTCATCGTTAGAGGCTTTTTTTCGGGGATCTGCTTTGGCCGGTTGTGTGGCTGGGTCATTCTGCTCTTCGGCGGCGGGCTTAAAGATCAGGGACATCTGTCGGGCCTGGTCGTTCTGCCATTGGTCGGAGGAGAAATAATCCTGCGGTCTTTGGTTCGTTCGGGCCTGGCCGGTCGGCGTGGAGGCTGCGATCTCGAATCTTGCGAGGTCCTTGTGGTTTTTTTCTATGAGTCTGGCTTTGATCCCCGTCAGAGTCTTGGGCGCCTCGGATTCAGCGCGTGGCGATGCCATGGCGCAGATGATGGACAATGAAAGCAGGATCGATATCGCGGGGAGTCGGCGTGGGATGGGTCTTGCGGTCACATCATAAAGTTAACGCTTATCAGTCGTCATCGCCTGGGACTATGGGGTACATAGGGATGGGACCAAGGGTACCCAAGGACTGGGACTTTAGGCCTATAAAAATCACGGTATTGCTGCGCGCGGATGTCTGTTATCCTTACGATAGTCCCTTATCATGTTCAAGGTCTACGTAGCCATCTTGACCACCATCGCCGTTTGGTCGGCTTCATTCCTGATCATCAGCCGCTTGTTGGCGGTGGTCACGCCTATGGAATTGACTATCTTGAGGTTCATCCCTGCCGCCCTTATCTGTTTAGCCTATATCGCGGCGCGGCATGCGACCGGCGTATGGGCCAGCTTGCGCAAGAATCTCTGGCTTTTCATCCTGTATAGCGTGCTGCTCATCCCGGTCTACAATGGTTTCTTGTATTACGGGCTCAAAGACGTTTCGTCGGGATTGGCCGCGCTCATCGTCGGCGGTTCGCCCGTGTGCACTTATCTATTGGCCATGTCGATCGGTGACGAGGGTTTCAACCGCAAGAAGTTCCTCGGCATCGTCGTCGCTTTCTGCGGATTGCTCGTGGCGATCATCCTGGGTTCGGAGAAGACGTTCGCCGCCGGGCATTTGCTCTATGTGGCGGCGGTCTTCGGGGCCATGCTTTCGGCCGCGGGTCAAGGGGTCATCGCCAGGCACTTGCTGATGCGCCATCCGCTGCCCGTGGTCATGGGACTGGCGATTGCGCTGGGGTGTTTGCCGCTATTGTTCTTTATCGATGGACCTTTCATATCCCGAGCGGCGTCTTTGGATGTTTCCGTCTGGCTGGGTATCGCTTTCCTCACCATAGCGTCGACCATCGGCGGGCACGTGGGTTGGTTCTATGCTTTGCGGCGGTTGCCCACGACCAATGTCGTTATCTTCATTAACCTTATCCCGTTCGTCACCATGTTCTTAGGGCATTTTTTCCTGCAGGAACACATCAATGCTTGGCTCGTCGCCGGCGGCGTGTTGTTGGTGTCGGGTATCGTGACGACGACCAGGAGCCCGGGTTAGCGGGATGTGCCAGCCGTCACCATGACGGCTTCGTAGGGGATGGAGAGTCTTTCATCTACGGCGAACTTTGCGGCTTGTGTCCTCACGTCGCCTTTGATCGCGCGGCGTAGGCCTTCATCAAGAGTCTCAAGCATGCTCTTAGTCTTTCCAGCTCCCGTGATGAGGGTGTCCCAATAGTGGTCAAAACTATCGAAGATGAAGCAGCCGGCGAGTCGCCGCTCTCGCGCCGAGGAGAAACCTGCGTCGCTGACGGCTTGGATCAGCACGCCTTGCGGTCCGAAGCTGTAGATGGTGGGCGCTCCGGCAACGCGCATCCAAGGCGCGTGACGAACGATGGTTTTTTGCACGAGACTCGTGAAGAGCATCTTATCGGGCGAGCCTTGTACCACGACGACGGCGCGCCCGCCGCGCTTGAGCACGCGGCGCATCTCCTTCAAGGCCTTGTGCGGTTCGGCGAAGAGCATCAGGCCGAGTTGACAGAAGACCACGTCGAAGCTCTCATCGGCCAAGGTCATGGATTCGGCGTTCATCGTTTGGAAAACTGCGTTGCGGGTACCGGTCGCCACCGCTTTGGCGCTGGCGATAGCGATCATAGCCGGGGCTAAGTCGATGCCGGTCACATGGCCCCGTTCGCTGACGGCGCTGGCTGCCGGTAGGCTCAAGTTCCCCGGTCCGCAGGCGACGTCGAGGATTTCCTCGCCGTCTTTAAGCGCTGCGGCGGCGAGGGATTCTTTGGTCAGGACGTTGAAGAGCTTGTCGGCGATGAGCGTGTCATAGTGGTGTGCGACCTTATCCCAAGCTTGTTGGGATTCCCGGGTGAAGGCTGCAGGCTCGAATGCCTTGGGTGTTTGCACCGGTACTTTATGCGCCTTTCTTGAATACCATCGCCGCGCCGATGCCGCCACCCGCGCAGGCCGTGATCAAGCCGTGCTTGGCCGATGGGTTTTCTTTGAACGCGTAGAGGAGGTTGAGTAGAAGTCTGGTGCCGGTCGCGCCGAGCGGATGACCCAGGGACAATGAACTGCCGTTGGGGTTCAAAGCGCGGCTTTGCCATTTGGCTTCCCAATTATGGCCGTATTTCTCTTTGCCCATCTTGAAGATAGAGAGCACCGTAGCCGCGAAGGGTTCGTGGAGTTCGATCTGGTCTAAGTCGTCGAATTTTAGGCCCGCCCGTTTGAGCGCCTGGTCCGTGGCGTAGGCGGGTCCGACGCCCATGTATGCGGGGTTGTTGCCAAAGAAGCTCCAGGATTCGATCGTCGCTAAGACGGGAAGCCCGAGTTTTTTGGCATTCGAGAGACGGGTCATGAGTACCGCGGAGGAACCGTCGCTGCGCGGGCAGGAGTTGAACAAGGTCACTGTCGCATGGGTGTTGCCGTTCTGATAGGACTTGCCTAAGATGAACGGCCCGAAATCAGCGTAGAACTGCTTCATCGGATACGCGGTGCTGTCGAAGAGTACGGGAGCCTTGAAGATGAGGGCGGGTTTTTCTACCAGACTCTTGCGCAGCGCCGGGTATTCGTCTTCGGCTAAGACGACCGTGTCTTGGTTCATCACCGGGAAAATGTGTGTCTTATAAAAACCACGTTCCTGGGCTTTGATGCAGCGGCTGAAAGTCTCGTGCGCGTATTTATCCTGCATGTCGCGCGTGACGTCGTACATCTGCGCGCAGATCTCGGCGGTACCTGCCATGTTGACCTTTTTGATGGGGTCGGTGAGGCCTTGTTCCGTGGTGTCGGAGACCTTCACGCCTTCGGTCTCCCACAAGGTAGCCCAGTTGGTCTTTAAAGTGTCCATCGAGCGCAATGATTTATGCGCGCGCGATCCGGTGATGGTGTAGGGGTAGCCGGACATGGTCTCGACTCCGCCTGCCAGAACGGCGGTGGCTTCTCCGGTCATCAGCACACGCGCGCCCGAGGACAGCGCTTCGATCGAGGAGACGCAGTTGCATTGCACGGTGAAAGCGGGGATGTCTTCGCGCAGGCCGGCGTTCAAGCCGGTGACGCGGGCGATATTGGGTGCGGAGACGTCTTGGCCTACCCAGCCTAAGATGAGCTGGTCGATGACCTCCTGCGAAAGGCGCAGCGGGAGGGACGGCGGGTGGACCTTGTGACCGGCTGGGCACCGGCATGGAAGTACCCCTGGGCACGTGCCATACGGGTGGTCATCCGCGAAGTCCTTCCCAGACAGGTTCTCGTGGCCTACGGGCAACGCACCATGCAGATCGGAAAGCCGGA
>JBBTGF010000089.1:0-3195 GCA_038041525.1 Elusimicrobiota bacterium
TCCATACCGATATCGGACTTATCCTGCTGTTTGCGGTGGGCGGCAGTTTTTTCGGGATATCCGAGGTCCGTTGGTGGTTTTTGGCTACGTTCGGACGTAAAGCCGTGCGTTATTTTGCTTTCAATTCCCTTGTCGCCGTGGGGTTGCTCATCGTAGCCATCAGGACGCTGGGGCCGGTCTATGGGCTTTGGGGCGCGGCGCTGGCTCTCATGTTGTCGGCAGGTTATACATTCTTTGCAAGTCTGGTGTGCCAAGAGAGGGTCGTATGAGGACGGTGTTCTTGACAGCGTTGCTGGTACGCATCGCCGCTAGCGTACTGCTGGGGCGCATGGTTGACCCTGCCAGCGCCCGGCATCCGGATAGCGATTATCATCACATAGCGGCAGTCAACATCATCAACGGCACGCCGGTGACGTTCTCTGTCAAACCCAACTATACTCCTCCCTACAAGGACGAAGTCAATGTCATCAAGGGCGGTTACGCCATAGGACTTTCTGTGCTTTACCGGATATTCGGCGTTTCATTCGAAGTGGGGAAGTGGGCGAATATCCTCCTCGGTGCACTGCTGGCGGTCGGGGTCTATCTGCTGACGTTGCGCCTGGCTAACGAAAAGGCGGCGTTTTACAGCGGACTGATCGTGGCTTGCGACCCTTATCTGGCCTATCTTTCCATACAGGTGTTGAAGGACGTGCCGATATTGCTGTGTATCGTTTTTTCCTGGGTAGGTTATCTGCTTTTGGATAAGAAGAACACCGGGCCGGCATTGCTGTTATTGTCCGTGTCGTTGATCTTGGCGAGCACCTTGCGCCCGGAGATCAGTTGTTTGCTGGCGTTGACTTTCTTTACCTTTAGTTTTTTGCAGCAACATGCAAGGCAAGTGCGCGGGGCCCTGCTGTTGCTTAGCTTGATGTTCATTTCCGTGACCCTGTGGCCCTGGCTCGCCTCTTTTAATCCGTCAAACCCGCAGCATCCGGCGGTCTCTTTGCGTGAGTCCGGCAAAGCGGCTGAATATGCGCATGACAATCTGGCGTCCGCCGAGCGTCCCGTCGTCCTCACCGGAGCCCTCAACTGGCCTCTGCGTTTCATCAACAATGTGCGGTATGCCTGTAATGCGAAGAGCCATGCGACCTTCTTTCCCGGAAGCCTGCGGCAAGGCAGTATAAGCTCTTATGGCGAATTGGCGGTCTTCATGTGCAAAGCTCCTTTCTACTTGTTCTTATCGCCTTACCCGTGGCGGGCGCATTCCAAACTTGAGAAGATGTTCGCGTTGCATATGACGTTCATCTATCTGGTATTGCCGTTCATCTTCATCGGGGCGTGGAAAGTGCGCAGGAATTCCAACGCATTGGCTATCCTTGCCATGGCCACCCTGGCCGGGACGCTGCTTGTGCTTGCCATCGCCTCACCGGGGCCGATGGTGCGATGGCGGATGCAGGTCATGTCGGTTTTGTTCGCGTTTTCGGGTATCGGGCTTGAGGAGATGATACGTTCGCGCGCACGGCGGGTCAACCAGATGTCTTTTTATTTGGAAAAATTGGTGATCGGACGATGAAAAAGCCCTGGCGCCCTCTCATGCTTTTTGCCGGCGATTTTTTACTGGCTAATCTAGCGCTCGGCGGAGCGCTCATCTTGCGTCACTCCAAGGTCGTTTCTAACGACTATTATCTCCTGCATGAGGCGTCTTTTGCGGCGCTTTTCATCATCTGGCAGGTAGCCTTTTACGCCATGGGCCTCTACGACATGCGCCGCATGCGCGAGATCGTATTCATCATCCGTAATCTTTTGATGGTCGCCGCGGTGAACTGGGTCATCGGCACCATGTATTTCTATATCTTTGCTTCCGACTTCGGCATCATCATCACGCCCAAGACCCATCTGCTGTTGACCTTGGTCTTCTTCCACGCCGCGGCGCTGTTGTGGCGCAAGGCTTGGATTAATCTCATCCAAAGCGGCGCCTTGGTGCAGAAGGTGCTTTTCCTGGGAGACGATAAGCATGTGCGTGAATTGCAAGGGGATTTCCAGCAGATCCCCGAACTCGGATATATTCTCGCCGAAGGGCGTGACCCGCAAGCCGACCTGATCGTGGCGGACAGCCGCTGGGTCGAAGAGCATTGGGACGATGCCAAGATGATCATGGGCGCTGCGATGCGCCGGCGTGTCCCGATCGTCACATTGGAGAATTTTTATGAATCTATCCTGGGCAAGGTCTCCCCGGATCATGCCGGGGACACCGCTTGGATCATCGAATTCATCCTGTCCGGGCAGAATACGACCTATCTGCGACTGCGGCGCCTCGCAGATATCATGGTGGCGGGTTTTCTCTTCTTATGTTTGTTTCCCATGTTGCTTGTGATCGCGGCGCTCATCCGCTTCGTCGACAAGATGTCGCCTTTCTATGGCCAGAAGCGCCTCGGGCTCATGGGCAATCAATTCATGCTCTGGAAATTCCGCACCATGGTGCCGACTGCGGATGCATCCGGACCCTTCACCTCGGCGCGAGAAAAAGACCCGCGTATCACGGCGTTGGGTAATTTCCTGCGGCGGTTTCGTTTAGACGAGTTGCCGCAGCTTTGGAACGTTCTATGCGCACAGATGTCGCTGGTCGGTCCGCGGCCTGAATGGCTCTTAGAGATCGAGATCTTGGAGCGCGTCGTGCCCCACTATCATCTGCGCCACTTGGTGCCGCCGGGGATGACCGGTTGGGCGCAGGTCAATTTCAAAGCGACGAATAATACTACGGATTCACTGGAAAAACTGCGCTATGACCTTTATTACGTCAAGAACGTCTCCTTGGCGCTCGATATCAGCATCTTGCTTAAGACCGCTAAGCGCATATTCGTCAACGATGTGTTGGTGCCCTCGCGTCCCCAAACGGAAGGCGCATCCGGCTCTGGCGAGGACCCGAAGGTCCTTGATTTCGGGTCTCTGATCGGACGCAATTAGCCATGCCCGTAGCCGATGGCGGAGCGCTGCGGCCGACCCGGCTCACGCAAGCCGCCGGTTTTTTCGCGTTCATGCTGGGGTTCTCGCCGATATTCTCTATCGCGGTCGCGGACATGGCCGTCGGTTGTTTTTTCCTGACTTGGATCGCGCAGCTTATCGTTAGAGAGGACCGCTTCACGCCGCGGCGCACCTCGCTTGACGTCGCTTTATTGGTCTATTTCGCGGTGTGGATCGTGACTGCGTTTTTGGGCG
>JBBTGF010000090.1:0-1317 GCA_038041525.1 Elusimicrobiota bacterium
TCACATCTGGGGCACGTTTTTGACGATGGGCCAAAGCCTACCGGGTTACGTTATTGCATCAATTCCGCAGCTTTGCGCTTTATCCCGTTGGCGCGTATGCGGGAAGATGGGTATGGGGAGTATCTCAATAGTTTCAAGACCGCAGGGGTCGCGGTTGGCTCGTCTGCCAAAGCGGGTAAGGGCGATAAGACGGCGAAGGCGCTCGTGGTCCCTGTCGTCAAGCTTGACAGCAAGGTCAAGGCTGCCAAAGCGACGCAAGCCGAGGAAGTCGTGGAGCTGGCGGGGGGATGTTTTTGGGGTATGCAAGAGATTTTACGTAAGATCCCGGGCGTATTGCGCACGGAAGTCGGTTATGCCGGCGGCACGGTGGCTAACCCGGGTTATCGGGCTGTGCGTTCCGGCGGTACTGGACATGCCGAGTCGGTGCGGGTGTCTTTCGATCCGAAAAGATTGAGTTTTGAAGAACTGTTGCGTTGGTTCTGGCGCATGCATGACCCGACGACTTTGAACCGTCAGGGTAATGACGAGGGGACTTCTTATCGTTCGGCTATCTTCTATCACAGTGATGAGCAAAGGCGCGTCGCTGAAGCGTTGAAAGCCAAGATCGACAAGAATGGCAAGTGGGGCGCGCCCTTGACGACCGAGATCGTCAAAGCCGGTCCGTTCTACAAGGCCGAGGATTTTCATCAGGACTATCTGCAGAACAACCCCGGCGGCTATACTTGCCACGCTTTACGTCTCGAGTCGGTCCTCGGGGACTAAAAGCGTCGTATCATCTGGTAAATTCCGTATATGAGGCGCTGAAAGCCCAGGGGCCGGCGCCGCAATTAGCGGCTGACTGGCCTTCGATGCGTAGGGTCGTTGAGTCGACGAGTTTTATCAGGACGATTTTGCCCGCGCCGTTGCCGCTACTAAAAGAATCGTAGCAGTAGACGTTGCCGTCTGCTTTGACTAGCTTGAAATCCCGGTTGACCAAGCCGCTGCCTACCGGGCTGAAGGTGTAGACCCCGGCCGTCAAACTGGATATGGCGTTGCCGACGGAGAATGCCCCGGTCGAGGGGTCGACGTTCTGGTGTATCAAGGCGAGTTGCGCGTCTTCACTGTCAGCCGGATAGCCCGCCCCTGAGGAGAACCAGTTGCCTTGCGCGCTGTTTGCGACATCCTGCATCGAGGTACCGCAGACGGGCGCCGAGGAGCGCAAGACGGTACCATCCGCTTGGCCCAATCGCGCCTTAAGCTGACTCTTGTAAGGTTCGGCGAGGTAGTCGAGTCCGCAGGCTACATGCAGGTCGTCAAGGTTGTCGGATGCAGTCCGGT
>JBBTGF010000091.1:0-4564 GCA_038041525.1 Elusimicrobiota bacterium
TATTCCCTGATCTCGTGATACTGTAGATCATCGCTGAACTCGACCAACAAACGGTCATTTCCTCTATTAATCTTGGCTTTGCCCAGGTGATGCACCAGATCCCCCCAAGCCCTTTGACCGGGGTCATAAAGCTCTTCGATGGGTCGCTGCGGAAAATACGCAGGCAACGGTCTGCCCGCCTGACGGTAAAGCTCACGCATGACCTGGCGGGCCAGAAAAAGCTCATCGTCACCTACCTGGACCGTACCCCATTGCTCCAAGTAAACTTTAGAAAACCACCGGTACAAAGGATTGTTGACGGCGAAGAGCTTGGCTAATTTTTCTTTACCTGCGGCAGTCGCGGCAAAGTGTACATCGAAATCCACGCGCTTGATGCGCGATTTCGCCCATTCTTTTAAAGTGAACATATTGGTGGCAATGACGATCTGCGGCGCAGGACAAGAGTCCTTCCACCATATTTCCCAATAAGACTTAAGCACTTCCTCGAACAAACCATAGCGCTGGGACAAGACCACGTCGTCAAAGAGCAAGGGGAAAACCGTGCCGGCGTTGGCGGCGCCTAGGACCTTGCGTTTGGTGAATTCAGCGCCATTCAATGGCTCCACGGCCGCGCCGGCCACGAGTTTGAGCGCGAAACGCAAGAACGTAGATTTGCCGTTCTGCGAAGGGCCGTAAATGTATAAAAAACGCGGCCCGCGCGAATCAATGGCGCCGAAACGGCCGCGCTTGGCGCGCATGAACTCATGCGCGAAAGGGGCCGCCATGATATAGAGCAAGGCCTCGAACATGCTGGCCTTGGCGAGATCCGGACTGGGCGCCTGGCCGCTATCAACCGTCTCGATGTAAGCCTCGACATGAGTGAGCGCTTCCGTCAGCTCTGACGGCGCGGGAAGCGCTTGTGATACGGTGCGGACTTGACCATCCAAGCTCAAACGCAACTCTTGATTATGAAAATCAGCGGCCATCACGGGAATGCCGTGACTTTCCTGCACATAGCGTAAATATTGCGCCGCAGAAAAACGCATCTCCCGGCCCGACGAAGTGGGCGACAGCGGCGCCAGATAACGCTCGACCTGGCGGCTGGCCGCCGGCGCTTCGGGAAGCTTGACGGTCAATAAGAGATCACCCGGCCCTTCAGGCGAAACCATGGCTTGGGCGGTAACGTCACCTAAAGTCATCTTCACTTCGGCGTCAGCGTCGCTGGTTAGGCTTCCTTTAAGCCAGGCGTCAACGACCTCGCGCTGTTGTTTTTCTTCATGACCGCGCAGCAACTCGGTCAGATCGCCCATGAACAGCTCGCAAGATTCCAAATGTTTTTTGTAATCAGCCAGAACCCGCAGCAACCAAGGATGCTCCGGCGCAAAATCGCTGTACCACGCATAATTCATCTGCCGGCTCGCCTGGCGAGCGGTCTCGGTCAGATTGGCGCTGGTCAGGATCAAACGGGTCGCGCCGGGCCGGTCTAAAATATACAGCTTGGTGTGAATAGTCCGCGTGGGTACTAGGATACGCAGCTCGCCGGCAGCAACATAGCGGGCCAAAGCTATAACGGCGTCGGTCCCCTGCTCAGCCAGTGACTGACGATAGGTTTCGGATAAATTCTCGCCAACCAAGACCTCAACGCGCTCATAGCCGCGCTTTTGCATGAATTCCAAAAGCAACTCAGGGGAAGCCACATAGGTGATGGCCTTAAGTCCTTTAAACCCCGCAAATAACGCTTCGAAATCGCGGCGTTTGGCGATTACCATGGTTTCCAAAAGCGCCTCGCCAAACAACGCTCCGGGCGAAAATATAGGGGCTTTTTCTTTAGGCATCAGATCGCTATTATTCTAACATCAGAGTTCGCATCGATTTAGCGCCATATCCTACGGGCTGGTGGCAGCAAGCAAGTCGCTAGGATTCAAATCGGTGGAGCAAGGGACGAGGTTCCTGGTGATAAACAAAGCCAATTCCAAGCTAAATAAATTAGGATTGCATAGTTCCAAAATACCGTGTAAAATGGAGTTATGTATTCCAGACTGATCGAGCCCCCAAAGCAAAAAAGCTTCTTCCTCCTTGGCCCCAGAGGGACGGGAAAATCCAGTTGGGTCAAAACTAGATTTCCCACAGCGATCTATATCGACCTCCTGGAATCCGAGGTTTTTAACGATCTTCTGGCCAACCCCGGTCGCCTGGAAGGAATGATCCCCCGGGGATTCAGCGATTGGGTCATCATCGATGAGATCCAGAAAGTGCCCGATCTCCTAGACGAAGTCCACCGTCTGATCGAATCAAGTAAATGCCGTTTTATCCTGACCGGATCGAGCGCTCGAAAATTAAGGAAAAAAGGAGTCAATCTCCTGGCAGGCAGGGCCCTGACGCTTCATTGCCACCCCCTGACCGCGACCGAATTGGGTAGCGACTTCGATCTCTCTCACTCTCTACGTTGGGGTCAACTGCCCTGTGCCTACACTGAAAATGACCCTAAAGCCTATCTGGAATCATACGTCAAAACCTATCTACGCGAAGAGATCCAACAAGAAAGCCTGACCCGTCGCCTAGCCGCATTCTCGCGATTCCTGGAAGCTGCGAGCTTCTCCCAGGGGGGCGTGCTCAATGTCTCTCAAGTCGCCTCCGATTGCTCCGTGGAACGCAAGGTCGTGGAAAACTATTTTTCAATCGTAGAAGACCTGCTCTGGGGTTCCCGCCTACCCCCCTTCGGTAAAAAAGCCAAGCGCCGGATAGCGGCTCATCCCAAGTTCTACTTTTTTGACGTCGGCGTATACCGGACATTGCGCCCCGCAGGACCTCTGGACCGACCGGAAGAGATCGAAGGCGCCGCCCTGGAGGCCTTGTTCTTACAAGAATTAAGGGCACTCAATGACTATCTTGGATCAGGCTATACGATCTCCTATTGGCGTACCGCCTACGGACATGAGGTCGACTTTATCCTCTACGGCGAAAAAGGCCTGATCACCTTTGAGATCAAACGCGCGGGCAAAGTGCGTCCGGCGGACTTGACCGGACTGCGCGCATTCCTTGACGACTACCCCATAGCTAAGACCTATTTGGTTTACGGAGGCGAACGGTCCTGGCACGAAGGGAAGATCGAGATAATCGGCATCAAAGACTGCATCAAAAAACTTCCTCAACTATTGAGCGCAACCATAAAACCTTGATAACTTCCCCAAGCGCTCGATATGGAAAGCGGCACGGATGATGCGCAGGGCGCCGGCGTCAGACAGCCGACTCACTTTTCTGAAGTGAGCGCCTCGACCCGACGGGCTTCCTCGATCAAAGCGAGGATGTGGGCTTTCCAGTCGAGGAATTGTTTGGATGAAGTATGGATGGGCTCGGTCCAACGGATACCGTCTTCGATAAGGAAGTTCTGCGCGGCATTGACTTTAGCGCACCAAAACGGATCGTCCTTGTCCTCTGGAAAGCGTTCATCGTCAAGTCCTTGACAAGTTGATATAAAACGTAGCCTAGCGTAAAGTCCCGGGATAAGCAGGAATGAAGATCTGTCATCATCGTAAGGTAGCGCGGGAATGTTTCCGATCATGATCTGCGCAGTACTAATATCAACCCATCTCATCATCTGGAATAACGCCTCTGAAGAAGTGCTGATCTCAATCGTAGTAAATACAGAATAATCATCGCTTTTAAGAAGACTGGAGGATTCGCCGATATCCCATCTGGCTTTGATCCATATCGTATCCTCCTGATAACCAAACGATATTTTTTCTGAACTTTCTTTTCCCCACAACATCTTTTGTTGACTAAGATTGATTTCAATGGGATATTTTTTGCTGATAAATATATCCGGTCCAGGCTGGACTTTGAATGACTGCGCCATTTGAGTCGTATCAACCCTCCCTCCTTGCTCTGGTTGTTTTGCGCAGGAAGTAAACAACAAGAAAATAACCGGCACGCAAAAAAGATGTTTCATTGGTTAGCCTGCTCCTCTTGAGCGGGCTTCTTGGGACTAGCAGGCTCGACTCTAGCTTCCCAGGGATTCATGAAGGCGGCGCTATTGCTCTGTTCTTTAAGAGTAGCAGCTGTTGCGTTCGCGATGAATTGACTGATTTTCGTCGGATCAGGCTTTGCGTCCGAGTCGCGCGTGAAGGAACCATCTTGTTCATCGTATGTACAGGCCATGGCATCACAGTATTCTTTGATGATACGGACGAATGCAGCTTGTTGTTTGACCGGAGAATCGTACTTCTTGATTTCCTTGTCAGAATATTTTTTAGCCCACTCATCCCACTTCCCATCCCTTAATGCCGCCATGCGCTCGTTGCGGGCAGGATCGACCTCGATAGCGCCTTGATGCCAGTGGCTTCCCATCTCTTCGCCTCTGACATAAGCATCCTGGCTAGAGACGATCTTGCCGGTATTGCCAATAGTAGCTAATAGGGTCCCGGGCTCCACATCCTCGCCTTGCTCGACCAAGATGCCAGAGTTGCAGCCCTTGTCGATGTCGTAGCGACAATCCCTTCCGGCGATACTGCCCTTCTCCGTCAGCTTGGGAACCTTATATTCTTTTTCTTCTCGAGATTGTTATTGTCCTTCTCTACTTTGTAAT
>JBBTGF010000092.1:0-3657 GCA_038041525.1 Elusimicrobiota bacterium
GAGCGCGGTGACCGCAGAAGAAACACCTGAAGGCACGACCCCGTCATGGACCTCGATGACGTTGGTCAACAAGTCCGCATCCCCGCCTTTGACCGGGAACGAATAAAAAGCGCCAGCCTGTTGATCATAAAAAAGCTCCAGGGTCTTGCCGGCAACGGCCCGCGCCGACTCCAGATAAGAGATATCCAGGGTGGTCTCGTAAAGCCCGATGAGCGCATTGGCCCAGAAAGCATAATCCTCGAGGAACCCGGGGACCTTGCGGCCACCGGCAAGTGCATGCAACAACACGCCGTCATCGCCATAGCGCTCGGTTGCGATGCGCCCAGCCGCGGCGACAGCAGCCTGCGTGTAACGGGGTTCTTTGAACGCCGCACCGGCATATGCGAGAGTCTCTATGGTCAAAGCGTTCCAATCCGTCAATATCTTCTCATCACGCGCGGGCGCCACGCGGTTACGCGCGCGCCAATCAAAGAGCTTACCGCGCGCGCCGCCGAGACCCCTGTCAGCGGTCGAATCTACGCGCGTAAGGATATTGAGGCCATCTTCCCAATTGCCTGACTTGGTCAACGCTAACGCATTGGCGACCGCAGTAACGGCGCGCTCGTCCCCATCGAGAGCGCTGACGATATCCTTCCATTCCCAAGCGTAAAACCTTCCCTCACGGCCCTCGCTATCGGCATCCTGGCTGCTATAAAAACCACCCTCCGGAGAAGTCATCTCCCTTAATATGTAATCCAAGGTCTCGCGAGCTATCTCGCGATAACGCGCGCGGCCGGTCAATTGCCACGCCGCCGTGTATAACCGCGCCAGTTGTGCGTTGTCATAGAGCATCTTCTCGAAATGGGGAGCGAACCATCTTTCATCTGTCGAATAACGATGGAACCCTCCGCCGATCTGATCGTAGATGCCCCCTGCCGCCATCTTGTCTAAAGTCAGCAAGACGAGTTCTGCGGCATTCTTTCCCGAAGAAAAAGTACGACTGGCTGGCGCCACCGGTGAGAGCCCCGCCGTGACAGAGAGCATGAACTCAAGTATCGAGGGTTGCGGGAACTTCGGCGCGCCCCCGTAACCGCCATTGACAGGATCGAGACCGGAAGCGATGGAAGCTGCCGCGGCACTGACAGCCAGTGGATCGAGACTGTTGCCGCGTGGCGATTGGTTGGTCCATTGAGTAAGCCTGCTTGCCACCCCATCAGCGTCCTTACCGATCTGCGCTTTGTCGCTTTTGTAGGCCTTTGCGAGATGGATGAGCAGGTCTTTGAAACCCGGCTGCCCCAAGGACGCCCTCGCGGGACAATACGTACCACCAAAGAACGGTTTAAGCGTAGGCGTCAAGAACACGGACAAAGGCCAACCCCCGCCGCCGATCATCAGTTGTACCGCCTTCATGTAGACCGCATCGACGTCGGGACGCTCTTCACGATCGACCTTGATAGCGATAAAATCGCGGTTGAGCACAGCCGCGATACCCGCATCCTCAAAGGATTCATGCTCCATGACATGACACCAATGGCAAGCGGAATAACCTATCGACAAGAAGATCGGCTTATCAAGTCGGCGCGCCGTTTCGAACGCCTCCTGGCCCCAGGGATACCAATCCACAGGATTATCGGCATGTTGCAGCAGATAAGGACTGCTCTCGGCGGCAAGACGGTTACTATGTTGTTTTTCCATGGCATTGCCCGCCATCTGGCAAAGCGCCAGGATCGCGAGCGACGGCATCAGACACTTCATGGGTGTCTGATTATTCTACGAATAAACACTCAAAGCTGCTTTTGATAGAATAAATTATCTACTTTGGGGCCGTAGCTCAGTTGGGAGAGCGCCTGCATGGCATGCAGGAGGTCAGGGGTTCGACCCCCCTCGGCTCCAATCCGCTTCTTTGTTCACCGTGTCATCAAGGCTGCGCAAAAAATCCAAGTTCCTCTTATCCGATCCCTCGGGTTCTTTCGGCGTTTCCAATATCCCTGCGGCTAAGGGGAAGCCACGCATCAGGTAGGCATAGACCTCCGGCTTGACCACGCCGTCTTGCAGGTGCGCATGCTCGTCAAGATGGCATCCCCGTTTGAGTTTCGAATTGTTCAGATGGAAGGCTTTGACCATCCCGAGATCCAAATGCTGTTTGAACTTCTCAAAAAATCCAGCTATCCCTTCCAGCGTATCGATCGCGTATCCCGCCGTCCAGGTGTGCGCCACATCCAAACAGATACCGACCTTGCCTGCCGACGCCCCCAACTGCTCGACTAATGACGCGATCTCCTCGATCGTGGCGCCTAACCGCCTTCCTCCCCCGGGAACGTTCTCTAGCAATATCTGCGGCGCCCCCTTAGGCAGCTCGCGCAATACATGCACCAGGGAACGCGCGGCCAAAGTGACCCCTTCCTCCCGAGTCAAGCCCGCCGTATACGGACCCAGATGGAAGACATAAGCGCTGGCGCCCAGCAGGCGCGCCAGCTCGATCTCCTTTTGAAAATTGTCGATCGCACCGGCGCGCCTGGCCATCTCTTTAAGCGACAACAACGCCACGGCGCGCGAATGTATGGCGACATAACGGATATTCGAGGCCGCCAAAACGCGCCGCCACTCAGCGACTTCATCAGCCAATCGTTCTTTGACGCCTGGCGCGATCTTGGCATCGAAATAGAATTCATGACGGCGGTAACCCAAGGTCTGCACCACCTCGCAACCCAATGCTGCGGCAGCCGCCAAGGCGTCGCCCAAGGACTTACGGATGGAAAAATGTGCTCCTAGTAACATGCATGGCCTCGCTACCGATGGACCTGGACGGTCCGCAACCTTCCACATAATAGATAATTACCCCATGGCGCGCCCGAAGTTCTTAGTCGACTGCATGCTCGGACGCTTGGCGCGCTGGTTACGCATCATCGGCTATGACACGGTGACCGTCGGCGCTCAAGCGCGCAAACGGCTACCGGAACGCAGCTTCCTTGAGAAACGCGTCATCGTCACACGGGAAGCGAGGCTCAAGGACGCGCATGCCTATAAAGTCGTCTTCCTGCGCCAGCAACATTGGCCGCAGCAGTTGGCCGCGCTCTGGAAAGAGCTCGGGCTTCCCGCTGTCGATAGCAAAAGGATGTTCACGCGCTGCGGCACATGCAACCGGCCGCTCAAACGCATCGCTAAGTTACGTCTTGACCCCACCAAGATCCCACCAAAGGTTTACGCTTTCCACAAAATTTTCCATACTTGCCCAAGATGCAACAAGATCTTCTGGCCAGGGTCGCATCTTGACTTGACGATCGGCAGGCTCAAAGACATCCACATCCCACAATGACTGACGAACCACCGATCCTCCCGCCGTCGCCGAAAATCCCCATGCGTACGATCGTCACCATCCTATGCATCGGCATGACTATCGCCGGCGTCATCGCCTGGCGTACGCCTTTGCTCCCGGTCACTAGCAAAAGGACTTTAGTCAAGATACGCCGCGAACATGCGACCGCGCGCGCCGTCGCCGACCTGCTGCATGGACATGGCGTGCTGACCCATCCTCGTGGATTCCTCGCACTGATGGAACTGCTCTCCTGGGACAAGAGATTCCGTCCGGGGACATACTACCTAAGGACCCCGGAGGCCTGGCCCATCCTTGCCCGGCGTTTGATCCGAGGTGAGACCTACACGGTGAAAGAGATCGGA
>JBBTGF010000093.1:0-2947 GCA_038041525.1 Elusimicrobiota bacterium
CGCCTCACGCATCATCGAGGCCTTCGTGCGTCTGTATCAAAAAGGCTACGTCTACAAAGGCAAGAAGACCGTGTTCTGGTGTGCCTCTTGCGAGACAGCATTGGCGCAAGCGGAAGTCGAATACGCACAAAAGAGTTCACCGAGCATCTACGTAGCTTTTGACGTCGCGCTCCCGCAAGAGAAAGCCGACGCAGGTTATGCTCTCCTGATCTGGACCACCACACCCTGGACTCTACCGGCCAACCGCGCCGTTGCCGTCAAGCCTGACGGCACATACGTAGCGCTCAAGGGTACGGATGGCAAGAAATATATCGTGCTAGCGGAACTCGCCGACAAAGTAAGCGCCCTGCTGGGAACCGAGCGCACCAGTGAATCCTATCCTGCAACGACTTTGACCACCTGGAAAGTCAAAAGTCCACTGGCAGACCAAGATGTACCGATACTGCCCGACCCCGCAGTCAGCATCGAGGACGGCACCGGCCTTGTGCACACCGCCCCGGGCCACGGCGCGGAAGACTTCGCGCTCGGACAAAGATTCGGACTGGAAGCCGCCTGCCCTGTCGATGGACGCGGACTCTTCACAGAGGATACGCCCTTCCAGGAACTACTGCATAAGAGCGTCACGCATCCAGACACCACACGGCTGCTTTTCTCACTCTTAGGCAAACGGCTGCTCAAAGAAACAGCGATCCAGCATTCCTATCCGCACTGCTGGCGCTGCAAGAAACCCATCATCTACCGCGCCACGCCGCAATGGTTCCTCAACATGGAACACAAGAGATTGCGTGCCGAAGTCATAAAAGCCATCGGCAAGACCGGCTGGCTGCCCGAGGCCTCGCAAGAACGCATCAAGTCGATGGTGGAGACCCGGCCCGATTGGTGCCTATCGCGACAACGTCTCTGGGGCGCGCCCATCCCTATCCTTTATTGCCAAGCCTGCGGCGACGTCAACGATACACCCGGCCTTTTCGAACACATCTTGGCGGAGTTCCGTGTCAAAGGCGAGGATTTTTGGTTCGCGCCTGACGGCGCATTCTTGGCCGACTGGGGCCAACGCTTCCCTTGTCCCAAATGCAAAGGCAAAGAACTGCTACGCGACCCGAACATCCTCGACGTGTGGATGGATTCCGGCGTCTCTTGGCTGGCGGTATGCAAATCCAACGATACTCTGACCTATCCGGCAGACTTCTACCTTGAAGGCACCGACCAGCATCGCGGCTGGTTCCAGACTTCCATCATCACCGCCGTGGCTTTGACCGGGCAAGCGCCCTACAAGACGGTCTTCACTAACGGCTGGGTGCTTGACGACCAAGGACGCGCCATGCATAAATCCTTAGGCAACGTGGTCAGCCCCCAAGACATCATCAAACAATGGGGCGCTGACATCTTGCGCCTATGGGCCGCGTCAACAGAAAGTTTAGTCGACGTGCGCGTCTCACCGAGACTCATGGACGCGCATGCCGAGAACTACAAGAAGATCAGAAACACGATCCGCTATATGTTGGGCAACCTCTGTGATTTCAAACCCCACGGCAACGGCATCAAGGATCTGGCAGACCTTGAGAGGCTCGAGCGTTACCCGTTAGCAAAACTCAACGCTACGATCGCTAAGGTCAACAAGGCATACACGGACAACGACTTCCCCGGGGTCCTGCGCGCCTTGCTCGATTTCTCCGTGCATGACCTCTCGAACTTCTATTTCGACATCTCCAAAGACCGCCTCTACACCTTTGCAGTGGATGACCCCGACCGGCGCGCCACTCAGAGCGTGCTCTTCACCATCCTGCACTGCTATGTGCGTATGCTGGCACCCATCCTGCCTTTCACGGCGGAAGAAGCGTGGCAGCGCATCTTGAATATCATGGACTGTAAAGACCCGCTGACCCTCTGCGGGATCGCTCTTGACGCTGCCGAGAGTGTGCATCTGACACGTCTGCCTCAATGGCAAAAACCTTGGGAGAACGCCGCTATCGTCGCCGACCTCGATATGATCGGCACATTACGCACCACGGTCAACCAGAGGATGGATGTGATGCGCAAAGAAGGCGTCTTGGGTAGTTCCCTGGAAGCGCAGGTGACGCTGACCGTACCGCAAAGCAAATATCATACCCTCGCGTCATGGGAAGGACTCTTGCCCACCATCTTCATCGCTTCGGAAGTAGTACTGGCGCCCGGCGACAAGATCATCGATGACGCCATAGCCATCGACATCGCCAAAGCCAAAGGCAACAAATGCCAACGCTGCTGGATCTACCACGAATGCGTAGGCGACGATGCGCGCGAGCCTGGCCTCTGCAGCAAATGCATCCACGTACTCTTTCCCGCTTAAATGCACGGCAAACGCCTCCGGCAGATCGTATTCTTATCCTCGATCGTCACCGACCAAGCCAGTAAACTCGCAGCGGACAAGTGGCTGATGCATCTTGGGTCGCTGGATGTGACGGGTTTCTTCGCACTGACCTATGCAGAGAATACCGGCATCTCCTTTGGCATGCTGCAAGGCGTCGACAACCGTCTCTTGCTGGCATTAAACGCCCTCTTGACGACAGCGCTCTATGCCTATTGGAAACGGATCGAACGCACCGGCGCTCCCGCGTTGGAAAGTTGGAGCTTAAGCTTGATCTGTGCGGGCGCTTGCGGCAATATCATCGACAGGATACTGCGCGGCGCGGTAGTCGATTTCTTGGATTTCAAATTCTGGCCGATCTTCAACCTCGCGGACTCCGTCATCACTGTCGGCGCCATCCTCTATCTGGCCGGTACGCTGACCCATAGAAAACACGATGCTGCCTGAATTGTTCTCACTGGGACCCTTGACGCTCAAGACCTACGGTCTTTTTGCCGCCATCGGCTTCTATGTGGGTTTCCATATCTTGCGCAAAGAATTACGAAACTCCCAGATCAAAACGCGCGACCTTGAACACATGATGCTGACCATCCTGCTAGC
>JBBTGF010000094.1:0-13701 GCA_038041525.1 Elusimicrobiota bacterium
AGAAATAGACAGGGGTCTTCTTGTCGTAGCTTAACAGCAGGTTATTGCGCCGTGATTTCCCTGTGGTGGGCCCCATGGAGCTTGTGCGCGCTGTCTGGTCGAGTTCATGCATGTATCCGATCTTCCAACGCCCTGTACGCTCGAAGGCGAGGTTGCCCATGTAGAAGACTTCGTTCTGCGGGTGGCGTGAGCGAGACGATGACTCGGTGTTTCCCGTGAACAGTTCGATATCGATGGGTCCTAGGACCCTTTCGGCGCCTAGATGTGCGCCAAAGATGCCTAGGCTATTGTCATCCAAGACCATACCGCGGCCGAAGCGCATAGGCATGATGCCCGCTTGCAGATGGAACAGGTCGCTTAAGAGTAACCCTTGATACTGAAAATAAGCTTGCGATATGTAGAGGGTCGATGCCAGTTCGGAGTACCTGGTCTCGATGCGCGAGAGGGGCTCCGGCAGGGATTCCACCCCGTAAAGCGAGATGTTGTCTAATTTGATATTGAAGATCCAGGGTTTTTCGCTGATTTTGATTGCCAGATGGCTCTTTTGCGCGAAGTAGCCAAAGTCCGCTCTGTTGGTAGTCGTTGATATCTCACTAAAGGAAAAATAGGTCGAGTCGATACCTGCCGAGAGGTCGATCGTGGTATCGTTGCCTAATATCGGCGTGATGCTATGCTCTTGAACCTCGGGGACTTGGGCGTCAGCGGTCCAGGGCGATAATACTAGACACGCCGTCAGGGCAAAGTATTTGAGCATGACGCTATTAGTTTGACGAGGATTGCGGGTGATGTCAATACGCACTTCGTCATTCCGGCGAAAGCCGGAATCCAGAACCTGCATGAATTGGGTAGACATGGACCTGGATTCCGGATACCTGCTTCGCAGGTTCCGGAATGACGGAGGCAAACAAAAACCCCTGGGCGGGTGCCCAGGGGTTTTCTTATGTAAGACTTACGATCCGTTTAGAACTTCACCGATGCATTGGCGAAGAGCTTGGTGACCGGGTCTGTCTCGTTGGGTGTCCCAAGAACGATCGATTGTGCCTCAGGATCAAAGGTGGCGTAGCCGACTTTGAAGCCGAGGTTATCGGATTTCTTGTAACTAAGAGCCAGGTCGAGTTCTGTGCCGATGTCTTTGGATTTGCTCTGAGTGTCAGCTGTGAACAACTTGGCCGCTGAGGCCATGATGTAATCAGCTGAAACCATGAATGCTTTGTCCATGACAGGCAGGGTGTAGCCCGCGCCTAGGTTCGTGACTTTCAAGCCACGCCCTTGGCCGGCAGCCAGGGGTGTCCCGGTATCGAAGCTCTGGGTGGCCGGGAAGGCCGCGCCCAAGGTGCTTTTACCAAGGATCTCACCGAAGTTCATCTTAGGAGCTAGACCGAAGGCTGAATAGTCATGCCATGATTTATCATCAACCGAAGCAGCTCCAGGCTCGGTGGCGTCATCATCACCGGAAGCGGTGACGAGGTTGCCCCATGCGGAGAACCCGGTTTCGGCATGATTGAACTTGGCGTTCAAGGCTGTCAAGGTACCCTTGAAGTTGACTTTCGTGTCAGGGGTAGCGGTGACATTCCTTTGACCGCTGTTGGAGGCATAGTCAAAGCCGAAGCCTAACATGCCTTCCATCAGATTCAGGTCAGCGCTCAATTCATAGGTTCCCAGGTTGACGTTGTCGGTCACCGCATTGGTTACGCCTTGCGCCTCACCATGGTGCCATGCAAGCATCAACGGAACATCGAGCATGTCGTTGCCGCTCAATTCCTTGAGGTTGGCATTCGCGCTCAATGACCGGAAGACGCTTCTGCCGGTGGCGCCCGAATAATCGGAGCCGGCAAGCGTTTTGACGTCGTTGGTTGTGGCGTGCATGTAGGCTAAGTCAACGGGACCAGCCTTTTTCATTAGGTTGATGGCATCCACACCCGTGACCGTTAGTGAGTCATCATCGTAGGCACCTGCGAAATAGACATGGCTATTCGCGGAACCGACTGATTGACGACCTGCTTTGACGCCCACGCCGAAGAAGAGGTCTTCGATGTGCATGAAAGCCTGCTGGAATATCCAACTGTCAAGCTCATTTTGCACGCTCTGTGCCCCTTGCCCGAACTGTCCGGCGGTGCTAGGATTAGCGGTTCCCAGGAAACCATTGCTCGTCAGGGGCCGACGTACGGCTTCCACGCGCACTTTGATTCCCTCGGTCAACTCTCCACCCAGTCCTAATGTTACCCGATGGCGAGTGCTGTTGCGCTCGTCATTAGCCGAGTTACTGTAGTCGGATTCATTGCTAGCCGACTGTGCTTTCATTTCCAACGTGCCATCGACCTTGATTTTACTCAAGTCGATGTCTAGCGCCATAGCGTAGGTCCCGGCAGTTGCCATGACCAACGCTGCGCTTAGAACCACTTTTAGGTTCTTCATGCGTTCGTTTCCTCCTTGTTTCTGTTTGAGACCCCCGCCGCAAGCGGACACGCCCGCTAAGTAACTGTCTTTTGCGCGGCCTTGCGGCCACGCTCCGGGCAGCTTGCTCAACAGGTTTAGCCCGCCCAAGACGGCCTGGGCCTCCTGCCTAGAGCGGAGGTTTGTATCTTGCCCCGATACGATCGGGACAAAAAAACTACTGCCCACCCCGGCGGTTAAGCACGAGGAGGGCAGGCCATGAGTAGGGATCTGTATGCGACTGGCGCCGCGATAATGACTAACCGTTGTCTCCCTCACCACAAGGATTTAAAGAAAATCGTAGTACCATGTCAATACCCTTTCCACATTCTTCCATGTTCTTGCTATTGGACCTGTTTGTTTGTCGCGGTGCCCTTCAGGCGCGCTTCGGCCCGTTTTCCCCAGCCGGTTTCGGGGTAGAGCACCTTAAGGCGTTCCAGGTTCTGGGTGGCTAGGTCGCCTTGTCCTTTCATTGAGTAGATGCGGGCCAGCCCTTCGTAAGCTTCCGGGGCCGTGAAGTGGTCGGGATATCTGTCTAGATTCGCCGTATAGCCGGCTTGCGCTTCGTCGAAGCGGCCCAGGGCTTCGAGCATCTTGGCGTAGCCGATGCCGGCAATGGCTTGTAATTTTGGCGCTCGGTTGCCGTCCATGACTTGTTTGAAGCTTTCAGCGGCTGCCTGCCAGTTGCCTTCCCTGGCATGTACGGATGCGTTGTAGACGGCTGCGAAATCTGCGACGTCGGCCCTGGAACCGGAGGCTAGGCTGCGTAATACGTCATGCGCTTCGCCGGTCTTGCCGTTCATGGCCAGATATTGGCCGATGGCTAATTGCTCCCAGGCTTTCGTGCGCGCTTCCTTTAATTGGGAGGCCATGGCGATACCTAGGCCGATGGCTAATACCGCGATGAAGGCGATGGTGATCGCGGCGTTCTTGTGCGTCCGGACCCAGTTGATGATTTTTGGCATAATATTATTCATAAGTCACCTCACGCCCCTGTAGTTCAATGGATAGAACGACCCCGTCCTAAGGAGAAAATGGTGGTTCGATTCCGCCCAGGGGCAGATTCCCCAGATACCATCAGAATGTGATAAGCGCATGGGTTTGATGGCCGGTGAGTTTGTCCCTGCCTTTTAAGCCTGACAGTTCGATCAAAAACGATATGCCGATGACCCTGCCTGCGGCTTTGCTTACTAGGTCGATAGCGGCTTTAGCCGTGCCGCCAGTGGCCAAGACGTCATCGACGATGACGACTTCCTTACCCACCGAGAAGGCGTCTTTGTGTATCTCGATCGTGTCTTTGCCGTATTCCAGGTCAAAATCAGCGGATTCGGTGGCGCACGGCAACTTGCCTTTCTTGCGGATAGGTACGAAACCGCAGTCCAAAGCCCTGGCGCAAGCCGCGCCGAAGATGAACCCCCGGGATTCGATGCCTGCGATATAGTCGACCTTCTTTCCTTTATAAGGAGCGACCAACAGGTCGATGGCGCTTTTGAATAACTTGGGGTCACCTAATAACGGAGTGACGTCTTTGAATTGGATGCCTGGTTTCGGGAAATCGGGTACGTTGCGGATGGCTTTCAGTAGCGCCGCTACTTCAAGTGCATTTTTTTGCCCAGAGGCTGGGTTTGTTTGGACCATATGATACCCCTTGTCAGTCGTAATACGTTCTTTTCCTTTTCCTTGCGTCGTAAGTGTCCGGCCCCTGAACTTGATTCCGTGATGCCCATGCGATGCGTGATGCGTCGCAGGCGTTCCATGGCGCGCGTCTCGATCTGGCGGACCCGCTCGCGGGAGAGCCCGAGTTTTGTGCCGACTTCTTCCAAAGTGAAAGTCTCGTCGGATTTAAGGCCGTAGCGCAGCGCCAAGACCTGTCTTTCCCTGGGGTTTAATTGCTTCAGTGCGATCTCTAAATCGTCATGGAGCTTGAGAGTGCCAAAAAGGTCGTCGGGCGTTTCCGAAGACTCGTCCTTGATGACCTCTTCGAGTACCAGGTTCTCTTCGTCGCCGATAGGGCTCTCCAGGGAACCCATCTCTTTGGCGGCTTCCGACGCATCGATGATGCCCTTGATCTGTCGCGCGGTCAGGCCCGTGCGTTTGGACATCTCGGTGACTGTCGGGTCGCGTCCTAGCTGGCCATGGAGCTTGTCCCAGGCTTTGAACCATTTACGTAGCGCTTCCCAGGCATGCGGAGGTATGCGGATGGTCTTGGATTGCTCTTCGATAGCGCGGCGGATGCCTTGTTCTATCCAATAGGACGCGTACGTGGAAAAACGGAAACCCTTGGAGGGTTCGAATTTGTCGATGGCGTGCATCAGGCCCAAGTTACCCTCTTCGATCAAGTCGAGGAAATCCATGTTGGCGCGATGATATTTTTTGGCGATAGGGATCACGAGTTTTAGATTCGACTCCATGATCTTTTTCTTCGCCGGCTTGTCTCCCTTTTTCGCCTTCTTCCAGAGTTCGTGACCTTCTTCGCGAGAGACTTGGGGCAAGCGTTGGATGCCTTGGAAGTATTGTTTGGTGAGGTCGTAGCCGTTGCTATAGAGCATGCTTAATACCTGATCTCGAAGTTACGGAATTCGTTCTTATGGTCTTGCCATTCCATGATGACATCTGTGACCTTGGCCCAAGGGTGGCCGGTCCGTAACTCGGCGATGAAGGCGTCGATGGTCTCTTGCGTGCCTTCGCACTCGATCTCGACAGCGGTGTCAGGCAAGTTGCGCACCCAGCCGCAGATGTCGTGGCGCTTCGCCGCTTTGAGCGCGAAGAAACGAAAGCCAATGCCTTGTACGGTTCCGGTCACCGTCAGACGGATACGTTTATGCACGCCTGTTGAACCAATCATCACAAGATTAAGGATATAATAAAAACACGACCAAGCAAACAGATTCGGGGAGTGGCTCAGTGGTAGAGCGCTCGCTTGGGGTGCGAGAGGTCGAGGGTTCAATTCCCTCCTCCCCGAAACCATAGCGGACTTTCAATACCAATAACCGATTTTACGCAGTCCCGTAGTCAGTCCGCTTGTGCATAGGTCTTATATGGCGAAGCGGATACTTTTTCTCTATGGCGCCCCTGATTCAGGGCACGCGCAAGCGGCTAGCGCTCTTATCAAGCGTATCCGTCTTGACGGCGCGCCTATGGTGGCGCTGACGCACAGCCTTTCTGAATCTTTCCCCCGCCTGGGCCCCGTGTTCACGCGTATATATCAATCTTTAGTCACGCACAAGAGTGGTATCTGGGATAGGTTCTATGACAACGCGGCTTATCATAGCGCGGTCTTACGTATCGAAACCCAGTTCTACGGCAAAGACATCTTCAAGATCGCTGACCTTATCCGCGGCTTCGCCCCTGACGCCATGTTCGCTACGCAGGCGTGGGCTCTGCGTATCTGCGCTTGGGCCAAGCGGGAACACTATCTGCGCGCGCCTCTGTATGCGTTGGTGACGGATCTGCGCGCGCATCGTTATTGGGCATTGGAGGAGACGCGTACCTATTTCGTGGCGCATCAGGAGACCAAAGAAGACTTGGAATCTTATGGCGTCTTGCCGGCTAGTATCGAAGTCACCGGGATACCTACGGGTGCGGTCGCGGCGGACGATCCTTGCGGGGCGGCTTATGTGACCGGGCTAGGTTTCGACGCGTCGCGGCCTATCGTGCTAGTGATGGGCGGCAGTCATGGGCTGTTCCCTTACGCAGAGGTGATGAAGTGCGCTTTGGGCGGCGCGCTTGAGTGCCAGTGGCTCTTCGTCTTCGGCCGCAATGCGCGTTCGCTCAACACTTGTCGCAGGATGCTTAAGACTGCGGATGGTCCGGCGCATATCCGTTGTTTCGGTTTTCTTGACGACATCGTGGCGTGCATGCGCGCGTCGAAAGTCATCGTCAGCAAGGCGGGAGGCCTCACGGTAAGTCAGGCGCTCTGCGCGGGTAACCCCATCTTGCTGTGGCCCGTCATCGGCGGACAAGAGGCGCGTAACGTTGATTTTCTCATCCGTCATAATGCCGCCTATCGCGTGGGCGGCGTCAAGGAGATGGTCCTGCGCATCGCCACCATCTTGTCCGGAGATGCCGATGCAATACGGGTGGCGGCTAACATGCGAGCCTTGGCCCGCCCGGACGCGGCGAAAGACATCGTCAGGATGTTATGTGAAGGGCTCGGCGAGTTCCCGAAAGAAAAGTCTTACACTCCCGCTCTATTTTAGCGAGCGCAGGATCTCTTTGAGCGTGTCTTTGACTTCCGTCAAGACCGCGTAGGCTTCCGATTGCGCGGTGAGTTCCAACGGCAGTTCGTCGCTGGAGCGTTTCCTGCGCGCTTCCTCGGTGAGCGCTTTTTTCGCGCCTTCCACGCGCAGGCCTTTGACGTAGAAGAGCTCCTTGACCTTCATGATGCGGTCGATGTCTTTCTGTCTGAAACGGCGATGGCCTTTCGTGGTGCGGTCGGGGTCTAAGAGTCGGTTCGATTCCCAGTAGCGGATGATATGCGGCGCTATCTGGGTGATGCGGCTTGCCTCTCTGATCGAGTATGTCGGTCCCCATTCCGGTGCGTCTTGCGCCGATTTTGCGGCGCTATTGATAGTCAACGGCATCGCGGTCTAGTTAAGGAAATCCTGGCTCGCCCTGAATTTCACTTCACGGCGCGCGGGTACCAGGACCGTCTCGCCGGTGGAGATGTTGCGGGCCCGGCGCGGTTTGGCCATCCGGATGGCAAAGGAGCCGAAGCCGTGGACGGTAAGGCGGTCGCCGAAATGCAACAGTTCACGGATCGATTCAAACACGACTTGCGTGGCTTTGTCGCTCAAGGCTTTATCCCATCCTGTTTTGATACGTACTAGATCAGTAAGCTTTGTTTTATCCATAGTATTTGAATTTAATAATCTTTCTTAACTTTTGTAAAGGTACCTGTTTGTCATCCTGGACCTTTCTTGTCATCCTGAGCGAAGCGAAGGATCAATAAAAGATTCTTTATTGATTCTTCGCCCCTACGGGGCTCAGAATGACAGAGAGTCCGGGTATGGTGACTATGGGGTAGGTTGGTGGACCTGAGGGGGATCGAACCCCTGACCTCTTCGTTGCGAACGAAGCGCTCTCCCAGCTGAGCTACAGGCCCTTTTACATCTATTGTGGTTAAAGTTTCGGGGCGACTGGATTTGAACCAGCGACCTCTCGGTCCCGAACCGAGCGCTCTACCAGCTGAGCCACGCCCCGCGATATCTGATTTTAGATTTTTTCTGAAGATTTTGCCGGACTTTTTAGGAAGTTTTCAGGTGAGTCAGGAGTCGTCGTCTGCTTCGTCTTCGTCATCTTCGTCGAGCCCTGGGAGATTGTCGGCGTCGTTCATGTCGCGCTCTTGGGGCGGTTTGCCTTGTTTGGAACCCTTCCCCCTGTCCTTGAGGCCTTTGACGATGTCTTCAGGCTTGATGGTCTTGATCTCGTCTTTGAGTTTTTTGACCTCGTCTTCGGAGATGGGTTTGTTCATGGTGTTGCATTTCTCAAAGACCTTGTCGTCGACGAAGATGGGACACTCGGAGCGCACTGCCAATGCGATGGCATCCGAAGGCCGCGAGTCGATGACGTGTTTGCTGGAGTTGTGTGAGATGTGCAGTTCGGCGTAGAACGTCTGGCCGCGCAAATCGTTGACTACTACCTTATCGATCTTGTAACCGAGGTTGGTCAAGGTGTTGATCATCAGGTCATGTGTCAGGGGTCGCGGCAGTGTGATGTTGGCGAATTTCAAAGCGATGGCTTGGCCTTCCGATGTGCCGATCCAGATGGGCAGGAGCCTGGGACCCTCCGCTTCTTCGAGCAATAGTACGCATTCAGCGCCGCTGGTGGCGACAGAATATACCTTAACTTTTATCATGGATATTGACCCTACCCAAGCATAACAGGAGTTGGCTTGCTTTGGAAGGGCTTATCATGATCTTCTCGATCGTCTTGGCTAACGGCAAAGACACGCCATATTTACGAGAGAGTTTGAGGTAGCTCAAACACGCGTCGACGCCTTCGGTTACCATGCCGATCTCTTTTTGGATGTCTTTCAAGCGTTTGCCTTGCGCGAGTTGGCGGCCTAAGCGTGAGTTTCTTGAGTTTAACGACAAACTTGTCGTCAATAAGTCGCCTAGTCCCGCCTCCCCATAGAGCGAAGCCGCGGGATTGCCGCTGAAACGAGACGCCATGGTCTCGATCTCGCGCATGGCGCTGACTAGATAGTAGGCTTTGGCGTTGGCGGGAGCGCGTAAGGCGTCTAAGATACCGTAGCCTATGGCATAGATGTTCTTCATCGAGCCGCCGATCTGCGCCACGATCGCGTCATTGGATTGCGTGACGATGAAATTCCCCTTATCGAAGAGCGCACGGATCTCCCGGCGCTTGGCTCCGGCGGGTCCCGCCAGGGTGGCTACCGTGACCGCGCCTTCGACGAGTTCTTTGGCGATAGTGGGGCCGGTGAGCGCAAAGACGCTGTCGGTTGTGATATCGAGTTCGTCGCAGACCGTTTGCGTTGGCAATTTGAGCGTGTCGGGGTCGATACCTTTGGAGAGCGCCACGCATGCCCAGGGTTTCGGCCGATGGCCTGTCTTGGCCAGGAAATCGTGGTTCAAGCGCCGCAACGCGTTTTTGATGAAGGGACTGGCTACCGCCACTAGCAGCAGGGTGTTCTTGGTGACCGGCAGGTCGCCGGGCTTGTCGATGACGGTGACGTGTGACGGGATCTGACTGCTTTCACCGAGATTGGGGTGCTGGCCGGTCTCGTGGATCGAGTTGCGCAGGTCTTTGAGCGCTTCCCATGCGTGGATCGAGCGGCGGCTATGTTTTGAGAGATGGATGGCGGTCGCCGCGCCCCAGGCGCCGAAGCCTAATATACAGACATTGTGGATCATGGGATGACCTCCGTCGTTGGTGTATCCGTTGCCTGCCACGGCATCGGCAGGATGTATTGGATGAAAGAGTAGGTCGATAGCGTCAGCATCAGCACGGTGGCGTAGTCGGCGATGGCGCCTAAAGACGCGTGGTTGCCGTAGGTTAAGATGGCAAGGACATAGAGCATCAGTATGGTCGCCGCGGATTTCCCCGCTAAGTTGGGGCGCATCGGCAGCGCCTTGCCGTGATGCGACGCGGTCTTCCAAAGTAAGACGAGGGCCGCGTCCCTTGATAATAAAGGGACAGCGAACCAGAGCGGGATGAGGGCTAGGCTTGCCAAGAGTGCCGTGCACGACATCAACAGGATCTTATCCGCCACGCAATCCCAGAGCGCTCCGGCGTCGGTGACTTGTCCTTTGGCGCGCGCCCAGGCGCCGTCAAGTAAGTCGCTGGTAGCCGCGACGAGTAACGCCGCCGTTGCCAAGCGGCTGTGTCCCATGACGAGCGCGCCTAGGATCACCGGAGTCAGGGCTATACGCATCAACGTGATCTTGGTGGCCGTGGTCATGGGGTCGTGAAGGCCAGCCCCTTGATCTTGGCGAGCGCGCGCCGGGGTGCTTTGAGCGTGATCTTGTAGCGGCCGTGTGCGTCCTGCGTGAAAGCGATGACATGCCCGCAGGCGTAGAGGGTAGCGAGCTGGTCTCCTTGCCGTGGGTCGAGCGTTACCGTTATCTGTGGCCAGGACTCGACTAATGCCGTTTCGATCCGCTCTACGAGTTCTTTGACGCCATCTCCGGTCGCCGCCGAGACGAGCATGCAGTCCGGGTGGTCGTCTTGCCAGCGGCGCTTCACCACGGTTGCCAGCAGGTCGGCCTTGTTCGCTATCTGGATACGAGGATGTGTGTCTAAAGAGAGTTCTTTGAGCGTGCTTTCAATGGTGCGTTCTTGGCGTAGATAATCTTGCTGCGTAGCTGCGGCATCGAAGACGATAAGGAGCAGGTCGCTTAAATGGGCTTCTTCGACCGTGGCGCGGAAACTTGCCACCAAGGTCGTCGGCAGTTTGCGTATGAAGCCGACCGTGTCGGTGAACAACGCGCAGAGTCCGGATGGGAAGTAGACCCGGCGGGTCGTGGGATCCAAGGTGGCGAAATACCTGTCGTCGGCATAGACGGGTTGGGACACGACCCCGGTGTTCTGTCGAGACCCTTTGGAACTGCTTTGTGGCGCCGGGGCATTGATCAGGCGGTTTAAAAGCGACGATTTGCCCACGTTGGTGTAGCCTAAGATGGCGACCTGCGGCATGCCCATGGCGATGCGTTGCGCGCGCTGGGTCGAGCGTTCGCGCGTCACGCGCTCAAGTTCTTGCTTGAGGTGCGTGACGCGGTCGCGCAGGCGTCTGCGGTCGTATTCAATCTGGCGTTCGCCGGGACCCCTGCGCGTACCGATGCCGCCTGATTGTTGGCTTAAGCCGCTCATCCTGCCCGAGAGCCTGGGCAGCAGATAGAGGTTTTGCGCCAGCTCGACTTGCAGGATGCCCTCTTTGCTGCGCGCGCGTTGCGCGAAGATGTCGAGAATCAGACGCGTGCGGTCGATGACTTTGGTCCCCAGGGATTTCTCCAGATTGCGTTGTTGCGTGGGCGTGAGCTCTTCGTCGAAGATCACGCAATCGACATGTTCGGTTCCCAAGCGTAGCGCCAATTCCTCGATCTTCCCGGCTCCCATCAGGTATGCCGGGTCGCGTGAGGCGCGCCGCTGCAAGATGCGGTCAAGTACTTTGGCCCCGGCGCTTTCCGCCAAGATGGCGAGTTCGTCGATAGACAGGCGCGCTTCATCATCGTCATAGCGGCCGTCGGCACCCTTGAGGCAGATGCCGGCTAAGATGGCATTCTCGATACCTGTCTGCAGGTCAGTGGTTTCTTTCATAGAGGTATTCTTTGATGGCGACGAGTGCTTTACTTTTGAGCGCTGGGATGGTGACTAGTGACGGCTCCTTTTTAAACCAGGTCCTTTGTCTTTTGGCGTAGCCTGAATCACGCTTATAGCACGCGGCTATGGCGGTTGTCGCGTCTATGGCGTTGTTGCAGTGGTCGATGAGCGGGCGCAGCAGTAATGCTTCACTGGCGGGCAATGTTGCGGCTCGGTCGCCGTGAGTCTGCATGAAGCGCCGTGCTTCATCGGTCATCGCGGGGAATCCATCCTTGATACGCGAAGCGATCCGCTTATCTAAGGCTTTTTTTGACCAGTCGACATAGAACGCGGCGTGCTTGAGCGGCTGCGGCGGTTTTTTCGCAGCCAGGAATCTTGAAAGTGGCATGCCTAGGCTGTGGCAAAGTTCCAGTGCGCGTACCACGCGTCTGGGATTGCAGTGGTCAAGCGTAGTCCAGGTGGCCGGGTCGGTTTTTTTTAGCCGTTCGGATAAGTACGGCAATCCTTTCGATGCGATCTGTGCTTCCAAGCGGCGGCGGTAAGAGGGGTCGGCTCCTGGCAGTGTGGTTAAACCATGGAAGAGCGCGCGGTAGTAGAAACCGCTGCCCCCGGCGACGATAGCCGATCCAGTCTTGACGGTGATCTCGCGTAGCAGGCGGCGGGCCCGGCCGGTGAACGTGCGTGCATCCCAGCGTTTGCGCGGGTCGAGGAAATCGACTAGGTGATAGACGACTCCCTCATCAGTGACGTAGACTTTTTTCTTGCCGCGAGTCTGCCAATGACCGGCAGGTGTCGCGGTGATGGTCTTGAGTCCTTTGTAGAAGCTCCTGGAATCACAGGAAACGACCTCAGTCTTTAAGTGTTTGGCCAAGGCGATGGCGATAGCCGTCTTGCCTGCGGCGGTCGGGCCAACGATGGCGATTATTGTTGGAAGGCTTTTTGAGTTTTCTTGCAAAGCGCGAAATAGCGGCACTTTTTACCGGTGCAGACTTCGGGGATGCCTAGGCCCATCCTGGTCTCGCAGTCATCGTAATCGTTGATGAGTTTGGCGATGCGGTTCTTGACGGTTGCCGGCATGGTAGTGAAGCGTACGCCGATGGTCTGCATCTCCGAGCGGCAGCGCACGTGCACGACCTGGCAGGCGATCTTATTGAACGTCATGCCGGGTAAGTTGGTGGTCAGGTTCAGGCGTGAATCTTCTTTGATCATGCCTTCAGCGCCGAAGGCGATCAAGGCCATACCGCCAGCGGAGATGTTCGCGAGGATCGCAGGCATGCTCGTGGACTTGTTCCCATTGGCCGGATTTCTGGGGATACTTATCTCGATCGGTTCGCCGACGTCGGCGGCGATGGGTATGCGCGAATGGACCCTTCGTTCCTTACCTTTTTTAAGCATCGACTTATTATATCTTTTGATGCGCATAGCTGCGGGAGGCATGGGCGAGCTTGCGTACGGTATTGAGCAGGTCGCTTAAACGGCGCTCCTTAGTCGCTTTCGAGACTGTTTCTTCCAGGCCGGCGGCTTGCGTGCCTTGTCTGGGAGAGAATTTAAAACAGTAGGCTCCGGCGACTCCCGCCTCTTTAAGCAGGGTCAGTGAATCGCGGAAGTCGTCTTCGCTCTCCGTCGGGAAGCCGACGATGACGTCGGTAGTGATGATGGCGCCGGGGATGGCACTTTTCAAGCGCCGTACGATGTCGAGGAGCTGCGCGCGCGTGTAGTTGCGCCGCATGAGATTTAGGATACGGTCATTGCCGGATTGCGCTGGAAGATGGATGCGCTCACTCGCTGACGGTAACGCTGCCAGGGTGTCGATGAGTCTGTCGGTGAAATAATACGGGTGCGGACTCATGAAACTTAAACGCTTGACGCCTTCGACTTCTGCAACGCAGCGTAGGAGGTCTGAAAAATCAACCCCTTGATACTTATAGCTGTTGACTGTCTGTCCGAGCAAGACGATCTCTTGGGCGCCGTTAGCGAGTCGTTCGCGTGTCTCCTCGATGATGGTATCGGTGGGCCGGTAGAGTTCCCTACCACGCACGGCCGGTACGATGCAATAGGAGCAGGAATAGTTACAGCCCCGCATGATGGTCACATAACCCAGGGAGCTCGCGTCAGCCAGGGGCGTCGTGGGATTCGGCGCTTCTGCGCTCCAGGCTTCTTTGTCATCCGCGTTCCAATCGAATCTTTTAGCGAGCGCTTCTTTGATCATGTCAGGGAATCGTTCGATCGATTTAGCGCCCACCACTAAGTCGACATGTGGGAAACGCTCTGTGATGTAGGCTTTGGCGCGCTCGGCCGCACAACCGGCCACGATGATCAAGCCATTCGGGTTGGCGGCTTTCCAGTGTTTGAGCATGCCGATGTGCGATACGGCCTTGTCTTCGGCGTGTTGCCTGACTGTACAGGTGTTGATGATGATAGCGTCGGCTTTGGATTCATCTTCCGTGATAGCGTATCCCAAAGGTAAAAGCGCTCGCGCCATTTCCT
>JBBTGF010000095.1:0-1742 GCA_038041525.1 Elusimicrobiota bacterium
GGCAGGATCGCCATCCTTTTCGGCTCGGAGAAGACCGGTTTGCCGCAGGAGATATTGGATAAAAGCAGCCATTTGCTCGTCATCCCCACGCACCCGGCGTGTCCCACCATGAACCTGGCGGCTTCGGTCGCGGTGTGTTGTTATGAGTTCTCGAAAGCGCAGGGTTCGCCGCGCAAAGTGCGCGGCTTGCGCGACGCGCCCATTGGGTTTAAACAGAAGGAGAACCTGATCGGGCAAACGCTGGAGATGTTCAAACATGTCGGGTATCTGGCGCATCTGCCTCAAGCGGAGGTCTGCAAACGTCTATGGAACCTGTTTAATCAGTGGGACGTGCGTGGCCGCCACGCCGCGCTCATCGCGGGATTGGTGCGCAAGATCAACCGGGGAGCTTCGCAGTAAGATAGCGTATGTTTTGAGAGCGTTCATTCGAAGATGAAGGCGTAGCGCCGCCGGGAGGCGCGCAAGCCGGTTTGGTTGAAGGCGTTGTGACGCTTTTCGATGGTGCCAAAAAGCCTGTCGAATAAAAAGAAGCAGATCCCGAAGTTCGTCTCCATGCGGCCCGAGTCGGCCAAGTCCATGTGATGGATATCATGGAGGCGCCGCGCGCCCAAGAACCAGCGTGATAGCGGGGATGAGCGTTCCATCCAGAAATCCTTAAGATGCATGGCGTCATGCATGTAGTGGAACATCATCCATGCCCAGGCGAAGGAGCTTACTACGAAGATCGCTCGATGCAGGATGCCGGTGCCGAGTATGGTGAATGCCGTGAAGAATGTGGTCAGGATGATGCCTGCCGGGATGAGCCATTCCAATCCGATGCCGTCGAGGCTGGCGCGTCCATAGGTAGCCTTAAGATACTTCCTGTCGGGGCGCATCGGTTTATCCGGCGCGTAGACGACCAAGTGATGGATCATGTGGTTGCGGCTCAAGAAAGCGATCTTTTCGCTGTGCAGCAGCCGGTGCAGCCAATAGCCGAGGAATTCGCTTACCGCAAACGCCGCCAGGACTGTCAACGGGGCGCTTATCGCCAGATTCATCGTACCTCCGGGGGAGGCGAGTATCATCAGTAGTCAATCAAGATTTTCAAGGCAGGTCAAGGGACTATTCGTCTTCTTCTGATGAGTCGTGCACTTTGATGAGGTTGTCCCAGAGCGCGGCTTGCGCGGCTAACGCGGCCATAGCCGTGTTCTTGAGCTTCTCGGCACGTTCGGCGTTGTTGATGGGGAATTCTACGCTGCAGTCGATGCGCGCGGTATGTGTGCGTTCGACGAGTTCGAAACCCGACGAGTCTTCGTCGAGACATGAGGCGATCGCTTGCGGGCAACGTTTGTTTTTAGCGAGACACCTTTTATCGAGAGCCAGCGAGATTTTGGTCTTTTCGGAACAGGCCTTGACCGCTTTTTGCGCGTTTGCACAGCGTTTGAGCCGCGTGGAGTCGATGAACGTCTTCTGCGTGTCCCAGGTCTGCTTGAACGCAGCCAAGTCGTCGATCTGATAGATGATGGTGGCATTGACTTCTTTAAAACGTTCGGCGTCGGCGGGCGCTAATCCTTCTTCGATCTTGGCGATTTCATCGCTTAATACCAGGTTCGCGGTCTGCACCTTGTCATGGATGTCGAGCAGTCCTTCGAAGGCGGGCGCCCTTGGGTCCTTGCCCGGCAGGAGGCTCATCATGCGTCCAGGTTCGGCGCGTTCGATGAAGGCGATTTTGCGGCGCAGAGCTTGCGCGGTGAATCCGAATG